>NZ_JBEOVM010000139.1:0-14650 GCF_040295505.1 Streptomyces sp. NPDC002790
CCCCCGAGTCCGACGTCCGTCGGACGCGGGGGCAGGGCGGCGCCCCGTCGCAGAACCGCTCCGGCCCGTGGGCGACCACCCCGACCCGCCTTCCCGTACCGGCGGTTCCGGCCGCGCCAGCAGTCCGTCCCTCGCTGAGCACGACGCCCCCGGATGGCCCGGCGTGGCAGCCCGGCGACCTCTTCTCCCACCAGATACCCGCCCGCCCGATCTCCCCGGCAGGAGGACCGCGTCGATGACTCGCTCCCTGCCCAACAACCTCCTGCACGAACGCCGCGCGATCCGGACCCTGACCCTTCCGGGCCTGATACGCCTGGTCACTGAGATCGACGACAACGGCCCCATCAGCCACCGACGCGGCAGCCTTCAGGGCGCCTTCGGCGACCTCACCCCCGGGCAACTGCGCCACGCCATCGATGTCGCCCGCGACCTCGGCCTGGTCCACGCCGACGAGCAGGCCCCCGACCGCTACCGGCTCACCGCGAGCGGCGAGGCCCTCGCCGAGGTGTACGACAGCGCGGCCCGCTGGGCGCGCGCCCGCCAATTCCCCGACGCCAGCACTGATTTCGTCACCCGCGTCCAGCACACCCTCCAGTTGCACAGCGGCGGCCCGCACGCGTTCGGCTTGAGTCTGGAGCCGTCGGCGCCGCATCAGGTGGTGGCCGAGTTCCTGCAGGCGTATCCCCGCGTCCTCAGCCACACCGACGCCCGCTCCGCGCAGGAGCGGGCGGAAGCGGGGCGCGCTGCGTGAGATCCCGTGTCGGACCTCGGCATGCCCGCCGCCCGGTCCCCACAGTGCTGCGCGGCATCTACCTGCCGCGCAGCACGGACGCCGCCGCGTTCGCCATGGCCACCTACGGCATCCCGCTGCTGGTCCTGGCTACCACCAACTCCGCAGCCCTGACCGGTCTCGCCTTCGCGCTGGAATGGATCCCGAGGCTGGGCGCGTTCGCTTTCGCCGGGGCCCTGGTCGACCGTCATGGCACCACCGCAGCGCTCCGCTACGCCTCGGTTGCCCGCGCCCTGGTCGTCCTGGCCGCCGCGTACCTCCTGCCGCAGCAGGAAGCGGGGCTCGGGGCGACGGTCACCGTCATGGCGCTCGCCGCATTCACCGGGATCCTCACCGAGTGCTCCTACATCGCGGTCGAGACCGCCGGAGGGGTGGCCAGCCGTGAGGCCGGAGCCCGCGCGCACCGGGTGCAGTCGGTGCTGCTCGGCATCGACCAGGTCGCCACCCTCTCCGGCCCTGCCCTGGCCGGCCTCCTGCTCCAGTGGACCGGCGCCACCGGCATGCTGATGGTGCTCGCCGCCTTCTCGCTGCTCACCAGCGTCCTCGCCCCGCGCCAGTACCTCCGCCCCGCGCCCGCCGCAGCGCAGCCCGTCGGCAAGGGACTGCGCACCGGATGGTCGACTCTGCGCGCGCTGCCGGCGCTCGGCTGGCTGGTGGCCGGACTGACCGTGTCCAACCTGGCCGTGGGCCTGCTGCAGGCCGCCGCCCCGGTGATCATCGTCAAGCAGCTCAGCCACACCACGGCAGACGTCGGGTTCATCTGGTCGGTTGCCGCCGCCGCCTCGCTCGGCGCGGTACTCCTGTGCCGCCGGGCGATCGACCGCTTCGGCCTGTGGCCGGTCGGCGTCGCCTCCGCCACGATCGCCGCCACCGCGTGCCTGGCCGTCTCCTTCGCCGACACGTACCACGCCTATCTCGCCCTGATCGCCGTCCTCATGGCCGGCGAGGGCGGCATGACCGTCGTGCTACGCACCCTGCGCTCCCGCCTCATCCCCGCGGACGTGTTCGGCGCCACCCTCTCCCTGACGATCTTGCTGCTTCTGCTCCCCTTCCCGCTGGCCGGCGTCCTCGTCGCCCTCGTACCGCCCGCCCAACTCGGCCACGTCATCACCCTGTGCGCCGTGCTCCAGGCCGCGGGCCTGTTCACCGCCTTCGCCCGGCTGCGCGCCACGCCAGCCCTGCGCACTTCCTTCGCCTGACCGCCTAGGTCGCCTTCCTGCCCACCTCACGGAGACCCGCCATGCCCACGTCCCACGCCCCGGTCGAGCAGTCGGTCCTGCCGATATCCCGACCGTCGTTTCGCGCAGGATCGCGGCCCACCCTGACCGACCGGTTCCTGGCCTTCGACGCCGAGCACCCGTACGTCTACCGCGCGCTGGAGCGCCTGACCGCCGAGCGGCTCGCCACGGGCGCCACACGGGTCGGGCTCAAGGCGCTGTTCGAGGACCTGCGCTGGCAGCTGCCCGCGGGCGTGCGCGGCCTGAACAACAACTTCACGTCCTTGTACGCCCGCAAGTTGATCGAGGACCACCCGCACTGGGCGTCAGCCTTCGAGCTGCGCCGACGCCGCACCCCCTGACTCGGATACCTGCCTCAACCACCATTGCCTGCCACTGTTTGGAGCCTTGTTGTCCTCTCGCCCTGTCGTCCTGGTTGTCGCAGCCGCCGACATGGAGGCGCACGCGTACCGCGGGACCTGCCTTGCGAACGTCGCCGCCGTTTACGACGTCGTCCTGATCTCCGGCGCCGAGCCGACCTGGGAGAAGGAGTTCCTCCTCGACTACGCCGTCGCCGACCCCACCGACCAGGCGGCGCTGGCCGCGGCCGGACGCGCGCTCGCCGAACGCTACGAGCTGGCCGGCGTGCTGACGTGGACCGAGTGGTACCTCGTCCCCGTCGCCCGTCTCGCCCGTCAGCTCGGCCTGCCCACCACAGCCCCGGAAGCGCTCCAGGGCTGCCGCAACAAGCACACCTCCCGGACTCTGTTCGCCCGCCACGGGGTGCCCTCCGCCATCTCCGTCGGTGTGCGCGCCGAGCGGGAGGCGGCCGATGCCGCCGCACTGATCGGCTATCCCGTGGTTCTCAAGCCCGCAGCCCACGCCGCGAGCATGGGCGTCATCCGCGTCGACACCGCCAACGAGCTGCCAGCCGCGTACGCCTTCGCCGCGCAGACCGCCGGCCACGGCGTGGAGAGCACCCAGGTCCTGGTCGAGGAGTACCTCGACGGGGCGGAGGTGAGCGTCGAGTGCGTCACCTACCAGGGGCAGACCACCGTGGTCGCCGTCACCCGCAAGACGGTCGGCCTGGCCCCGTTCTTCGAGGAGCTGGCGCACGTGGTCGACGCGAACGACCCGCTGCTCGCCGACGTGGCCCCGGTCGCCGTCGCGGCCCTCGACGCCGTCGGCGTCACCGACGGCGTCAGCCACGTCGAGATCCGCATCGTCGACGGCCGCCCACACCTGATCGAGGTCAACGCGCGCATCGCCGGCGACATGATCGGCCACCTCGTCCACCTGGCCACCGGCGTCGACCTGGCCCACACCGCCGCCGACATCGCCTGCGGAACGCTGCCCGACCTCACCCCAACACGCAGTCAAGCAGCGGCAATCCGGCTGATCTACCCCGCCTACTCCGGCACCCTCACCGAGCGCTGCCTGGACGCCGAGTTCACCGACAGTACCGACTGGCTCGAGCGCGTCCACTTCCACCGCGACGCCGGCGACAAGCTCGTGCTGCCGCCCAACAGCGACATGTTCAGCGCCCGCATCGGCTACCTGATCACTACCGGACCCAGCGCAGAAGTCGCCAAGAACCGCTCCACTCAGGCGTACCGCCACCTGTCCGTCCAGGTCACCCCCGTCTAGACCGCCTGCCGCGCTCACGCGCCCGACCCTTATCCGGATGTCCCATTGACCGATCCCGACGCCGACATAGACGGCGACGTCTACGTCTTCCCCCGCTACCTCGCCGGCAGCACCTACACCGGCGATCCCGCGCTTGAGCCCCTGCTGGCGCTCGGCTGGGAGCTGACCTACGACGATCTCGCCAACGTCTACGTCACCGCACCCGACCGCAAGATCCGCCTCGGTTACCTGCCCGAAGGCGACGACGACGGACTGTGGCGCATCAACGCGTACGAGGACCGCTTCGGCCCACCCACATGGGGCGTCACTTTCAATGACCAGTGCCCCACCGAGTTCGTCACCGCGTTCACCACGGCCCTGGCGGCGGCCTACCAGGCCGGGCCCGAGCACTACCTCGCCCCGCCCGACCCCGCCGACCTCGATGCCTTCCACGCCGCCGTCCCGCTCATCAACCGCGGCTGGAAGATCCAGCACCCCCGGTGGGGCGTCCTGGAACTGCAGACCCCCGACGGCATGGCCGGCATCGAGTACGCCCAGGGCCGACTCGACGCCGAGAAGGAACTCACCACGCTCCAAGCCCGCTGGTATCTGCGGGGCGGCCCCAAGAGCGGATATGCCCGGTGGTACGCCACCGCCTCCACGAACACCCCGACACCACTGGTGACCGCCATCACCGCGAGCGTGTCCGACCCCGCGCCCCTGCCTCGCTGGAAGGACCAGATGCTGCGCGGCCTACGTGAGAACGCCCAGCTCGTCTCCGTCACCCCGCCGCCGCCCCCGGTTCCCACGCCACTCGACGTCCGGCGCACCGCCCCGCGCAGGGCTCCCGCGCTGACCACGCGCAGCGTCCCGCGCTGGAGCACCACGACCACCCCGTCGGCAGCCCTGCCCGCCCGGCGCTCCGGCCCCCACCGCTGAACGCCCAGATCCCCACCGTCCGAGAGAGGCCATGTGGCCCTGCACGCAGTGCAGTTCTTCGATGACGTCCTTGAACTGTCCTTCTACCAGTACGCCATCGTCGGCGACGCCCTGTACGCAGCCCCGCAGCCGAACTCGCCGCTGCGGCTGCGGATCGACTTTGCCCCGACCATCCGCCACGGCGAGTACGACGGACTGCGCCTGCGCGTAATCCACCCCGAGCAGGGCGTCCTCGACACCGCGATCCTCCGCTTCGCCGACCACGGCACCTTCGAGCGCCGAGATGCTGCCCGCGGCCTGGCGCCCGGCCGCGACGGCTACGCCGTCATCCGTGACTGGCACGCCCACAGCAGCCAGCCACCGTGGCACGGTGCGGACGGCACGGGCCTGCGCACGGCGATCGAGCAGTACGCCCAGTTCTGGTTTCCGCCACCCGCCACGCCCCGACCCTCGGCTCAACCCGTCGCGCAGCCCACGCCCACGCCCGGACCGGCGCCCCGTACTCGCTGAACCGGCCACCTCACTCCGGAGTCCTCGATGCCCTCGCCACGCTGGTTCCCCTCGCACCGCCGGCCACCACTGCCGACTGCCGCACTCAGCCCGCCTCCGCCGTCCGGCCCGAACGGCTTCTGGCTCACCGACCCGGACTTCCGTGACCGGCTGCACACTGCGACGCTGGTTCTCCTCGACATCGTCGAGGACTGCCTGAACGATGACGTCCCGCTCACCGAGATCCTCGACGGTTCCCGCGATCACGCCGAGCACATGCTCGGCGTTCCCCGCACCTACGGCATCCTCGTCGAAGCCGAAGCCGAAGCCGAAGCCGAGGCCGCGGCCCAGATCGTCCAGGCCGCCGGCCTGGACGCTGGATCGCCCTTCGGTCTGGCCACCGGCCAGGGCCTGGCCGGCATCGCGCAACTGGACGTCGAGCAGCAACAGCAACTCGTCCGTGCTGCCGCCCGCCGCTACGCGATCACCGCATCCCCCCGTTCGGCCAGCGGACCGCCCGCTCCGCCCCCGCGCCCGGCACCGGGCCGTTCCCGCTGACCCATGATCCGCTTGCCCGCCTTGCCTATTCCCGCCTGTATCCCTTGGAGAGTTCCTTCTTGCGCATCCGTTCCGCTCGCATCGTCCCGGTTGCTGTGGCCGTCGCCGCCACGGTGACCGGCTCCCTGTCCTGGGCGCCGACCGCCTCGGCCCAGAGCACCGATCCCACCCCTTCCGCATCCGCGTCCTCGACTCCGCGCAACGCGGCCGAGCCGGAGACCGGCGGCGTGGCCATCTTGAAGAAGGACCCCGGCGGTGACGTGCTCGCCGGTGCGTCCTTCGCCCTCTTCGACCCCGCGGGCAAGGAAACCGCCAGCGGCAAGACCGACGCCCAGGGCAAGCTCGCCTTCCAGGACCTCGCACCGGGCGTCTACCGCCTCAAGGAGGTCTCCAGTGGCAGCAAGCTGCACGACACGGTCGACGACCAGGACGTCATCGTCACCCCCGGCACGGACACACCGCTCACGATCGTCGACCCGTTCAAGGCCGCCTCGGTCCTGCTGAAGGCCAAGGACGACAAGACCGGCAAGCTGCTGGCCGGGTCCACGGTCAACATCGGCAGCGGCGACAAGACCCTCCTCACGCTGACCACAGGCTCCGACGGCACGGCCACCGGCAAGCTGCCCATCAACTCCCGTACCGGCACAGACTTCTGGGTCAAGCAGATCAAGGCACCCGTCGGCTACGACCTCTACAAGCCCTCGAAGGACTTCAAGGCCAAGCCGGGCGACCCGGTGACGGTCACCACGACCAACGCCAAGACAGCGACCACCCCGCCGCCGACAGAGAAGCCGACGGAGAAGCCAACCGACAAGCCCACTGAGAAACCGAGCGACAAGCCCTTGCCGGGCAAGCCAGGCAAGGGCGAGGACACCCCAGCCCCATCCGACTCGGCCACCCCGGCCTCTGACGAGACCGCGTCGAGCACCGCAGCGCCCGCCCCCGAGGGTTCGCTCGCGCACACCGGCGCCGACGCCACCCCGTGGCTGACCGGCGGCGCCGGTCTCCTGATCGCCGTCGGCGGAGGCGCCCTCGTAGTAGCCCGCCGCCGTCGCACGGACGACTCCACCGACGAAAGCTAACCCCTGCCACAGCAATACCGAAGGCCCCCGGAATCGCCAGATTCCGGGGGCCTTCGCGTGGGCGGACGGGCGGTCGGCGCCTGGCCAGCGCCCCCTCCGCCGTGCTGCTACCGGACCCGGAAGATGACCGCCAGGAGCCGTTCGGCGCGCGCCCGCACCTGCGGTTCGGGATGGGCCAGCGCCACGGTGAACAGCACCGTCAGCAACGCCAGAAAGGGACTGGAAAGGGCCGTGATCTGCACATCCATCGTCATGCGCAGGACGGTATCCCAAGTAGCCCTGACCTGCGCTTTCACTAATGTACCCACCCAAGGTGGTGTGAGTTAACTTAAAAGGGTCAATCCAGCAGGCGTGCTGGTCAGGCGTGTTGGGGTCTACCTCGCACCACGACTTGGTGTAGCGCATCGTAACTGGACTGTTATCGGACTTACTTGAGGGGCGTCAGCCGGTCACGCGTCGCCCTTTCGTGGATTCGGGGTGCATCAGCAGGCAACTCCGGCCCCCTTCCATGCCGCCAGGACTTCATCGAGCGCCGCCCGCTTTTCCGGGCTGGTTCCTAGGCCGAGCGCGAGATGGGATACGAACTGGTGGGCGGCGGGCAGGTCGAGACTGAACACAGCGAGGACTCTCTCCAGGGCTTCGATGAGACCTTCCAGATCAGTGTCATGGACGGCGTCGAGATAGTCCGGCAGTACGCGGACCAGGTATGCCCGGTCGTCGTCCCCGGCGGCGGCGTCGATGAGTGCGGTGTGGCAGGTCCACGCCGCTTCCAGGGCGTACGCGGGAAGGATCAGTACCCGTACGTTCTCGGGGCGGTGGTCAGTGGTGACGCAGTCGCGGACGTGATCGGCGGCGATCTGCCAGGGTAGGGCGGGTACCAGGCTCAGGGCGTCGCTGACCATCCGGGCGTCGCTGTTCCACGCGAAGCTGCTGGGGAGCAGGACGGTTCGGTCGGCCGCAGCGCCAGTTCTCTTCATGCGAGAGATCTGCCACCGTCCCGCGGTGGTCATTCTTCGTTGTCGCAAACCGACGTTCGTTGGTCACCTGTTGGCTTGGACTGTCACCGAAAACGCCCCGGTTCGCGGCGGCTCAAGGCTGCTCTCCTGCGGCCTTGGCGCGAGCAATCTCCTTGAGCGCGACGCGGGCTGCAGGTGTGCCTGCCGGGCTTTGCCAGAAGGTGTGACCGGCGATCCGCTGTGAAAGCTGCAGTAGGAGGCGACGCTGCTCGGCCGCCCCGGCGTTGTCTCCATTCGCCAGCCGCCCGTACGTGACGTACCAGGCGGTCTGTGATTCGAGGAGGTCTCGTGGGAAGGAGTGCCGAGTCATGTGACTATTAGAAACCCTGTTCGATTTTGGGGCCAAGTTCTCGGGTGGCGGGTTCGGCGCGGGCCGGCCGGTCGGGAGCGCTCGGCCCCGACTTACTGTGGACGGGCATCAATCTCTCCAGGGAGTACAACGAGTGACAGCGTCGATGGAGCGGCTCTGCGACTGGGTCGACAACAAGGACAAGGTCTGGGTCCACGGAGACCGGATCACAGACGGCCACGTCGCTCTGGACATGCGCCTCACCCCGGGGCTCAACCCTGGCGAGGTCGCCTGGGACGGGCAGTGGGTCCTCCGCAAGGCGCAGCCCTCACGCTGGGTGGCTGAACAGCACCCCGATCTCTCCGATGTCATCCCCGGGTCGGCCGACGGCTCGGACTGGAGCGAAGTGTCCTGGTCGAGCTGGGTGATCCGCGGCCTGCGGATCGTGACTAAGGAGCTTGAGCCGTCGCTGCTGACGGGCGGCGCCACGCACCGAACGGTGGTCGGTGTCGTCATGGCCGCCTCGGTCGGGGGTTCGGATGCGGTCCTGGAGGCCATCGTGCAGGACCTCACCGTCTAGGTTGACCAGGTGAGTATGCCGCCCCCGCTTCCAGGTGATCCCTCCGACCTGCATCTGTGCATCTCCTATGACGACGACCTCTGGGACACCCCGCAGGCGGACACGCTGGAGCGATGGAACGTCGCAGTCCTCCACCGTCGGAGCGTGCACGACGACGTCCAGGAGCCGGCGGCCACGAGCAGCTGCGCCACCGCGGAGTGTTCCTCGTGCAGGGGCGAGGACACCATCGTGGGTTCGATGACGTTCTACCGGGTGCACCTCGATCGCGGCCGGAACGCCTACTGGGCCATGGAGGAGGAGTCGGAAGAGCTGTACGAGACCGCTCAGGTCCTCCTGGATCCCGAGACGGGCTCGTTCACCAGCGAGGTCAGCGAGCTGCTGGAGTACGTCGGTTCCGGGCTGCTCGTCATGGACCGGGTGACGCTGGAACCTGCGTGGCGTGGGCACGGTCTGGCGGCCGTACTCGGCTGCGAGGTGATCCATCGGCTCATGCTCGGCTGCCGGGCCGTTGCCTGCTCGCCCGGCGTCACCGACCTCAGCAGTCAGGGGCTGACGGATCGGTCCGAGTGGGAACGTGTGACCGCCAAGATCGCCCGGGGGTGGGAGAGCCTCGGGTTCCGCCTCTACCGGGACAACGTCTATCTGCTCTCGCCGGCCTCGCATGATCTGGAGGAGCAGCACGGGGCGCTTCGGGGGCGGCTCGCGGAACTCGGTGCCTCCTGGCGGACCCGGACGTCATGAGGGACGGCGCCGCTGTGAGGCCCTCCACGGAAAGCTCCAGTAACGGCGGCGGGCCGGGGGCGCGCCCGGGTCTGGCGGCTCCTTCGGCGGCGGGGCGATCCTGTCGGGTTCCAGTCCGATCTTGTCCGGGTGGACACAGATCGGCACGGCGCCGTTGCGGGTGTAGCGGTGCTCGTTCTCCGGATGAAACGGGGTCTCCCAGGACGGCCTGTTGTAGACCAGGAACTGCTCGCGCGGGTACCGGGTGGCCGGGCAGATCCCGCAGACCGGCCGCTCCGGATCCTCGACGTCCTCATCGATGTACGGCGGTCCGGCGGGCTCCGGGATCTCCATAGCTGCCAGAGGGTAGCGGGCCTGGCTCGGCACAGAGGCCCGAGCCGCAGCCAGCGGGCGCGCAGGAGGGCAGTTCTGTGTCCTTTGACAGCGAAGTTAGTCGCTGGCTTTGTCCTGGCCTGCGGCGACTAGGTTGGTTGTCGAAGGTTGGCCTGGGGCTGTCAGATAGACCATTCGGTGGGTGCGACCGCTGGGCCTCAGCGGCCGACCGCAATGGAGGAGCCCGAGGTCGTCGCGACCGGCGGGCCCTTCCTCGGTGCTGTGGCGCCTGGTGGTGCCGGTGGCCGCTCACCGGCGGTTCCGGCTGGTCCTCCGGCGGCGTTCCAGGAACTGGATGAGGGCCAGCCAGAGGTCGCGCTTGTGCTCGGAGTCCTGGGGGACGACGGCCTGGACGAAGAGGATCGTGCTGGGCGTCACGATCGCGAGCCCCACGGCGATGGCGACCACCCACCAGGGGGCGCCCACAAGCGTGAGCGCGCTGATCGCGGCGCCTCCACCGAGCACGGTGGCGCCCGTCACCCGCGTCGCGCCCGGCCGAGGAGCTGGCGGTACGGGGGACGGCTCCGGCTGCTGCGTCGGGGTGCTCATCAGGCGGCCGTCTTCCTGGCCTTGGCCTGCGCGCGGGTGCGGGCCCACGCAGCTTCGCCCCCCGGCGGGACGTACAGCTCCTTAGCCATCTTCTGCCAGGCCGGGCCACGGAAGCCCGCGGCGACCACGTCGGCGACGCGATCCACGTCGTTCTGAACATCCTCGGGCAGGTCGCGCCCGTCGTCATCGGTACTGCCCCAGGCGGAGCCCAGGGCTCCCGTTTCGTTGAAGCGCATGATCTTCCTTGTCTCCGCGTGCACATGACCCGAGGGTCGAAGCTGGTTCTAACGTGTCTGTCGCCTCGTCTATGCAGAGCGGGAACGGATTTCCATAGAAGTGCCGCCCGCGTTATAGCCGGACATTCAATTGCCATCCGGCAGGGGCCAATTGCGGGGCGGCAATGTCGACGAAACCGTGTCCGGAAGGTGTCCGGACAGCACTCCGGCACGGTTGCGGCATTGTCCGGACGGATACCGGACACGGCCGGACAGCGATACCGGACACCTCTACGCTGGGCGGGCACAGACGCACTATCGGAGGTTGCTGTGACGGCAGTTGAGGGCTTCGCCCACCATCTCCGCCAGTTGCACGCCGCGGCGGGCGTGCCCTCCACACGGCACATGGCGGTACGGACCGGGTACGGCAAGAGCACGATCAGCGAAGCCTTCGCGGGGCGTCGCCTGCCCACCTGGCCGGTCGTGGAAAAGCTCGCCGCCGCACTCGGCGCAGACGCAGACGATCTGCGTGATCGGTGGGTTGCGGCCCGGGGACGACCGGTCACGGTGCAGCCGGTACCCGACTGGCTCACCTCCGTGCGCACCAGTGCTGACATCCCCGAGATCGTCACCGGCCTGAGCCTTGAGGACGCGGTCGCGGTCGCGCCGAGCGACCCGAAGCGGGCCATCGCATCGAGCTGGGAGGTCTTGCGTGTGTGCGCCCTGCAACTGGCGCACTGCTACTACGGCGACATCCCGGGAAGCTGGTCATCGAACGTCGTGGAGACCTATCAGCGGGCCGAGCATGACGGACTGCTCCCCGCCGGAGTCGCAGCCGTCGCCCACACGGTCCACTACCGCCACGTCGAAGCCCAATTCCCCAGCAAGGAAATGCCTAGCACGGCCGAACTCATCCAGATCATCGTCCTCGCCTACCGGCTGGCATGGCAGGCACGCGACGTTGTCGAGATCTACGCGGAGGCCGGCAAGTTCCAGCCGTAGGGCTTCGCTTCCCCAACGGGCCACCGAAGCGTGTCCGTCACCGTCACGGCGGCGCGGCCTTCTTGCGAGCGGAGGCATGCCGGAATCGGCAGGGCTCGGTTCGATGGCCAAACGACTGAGTTCGATTGTAGGGTCCAGCGCCCCCTGGCCGAACTCACGCCCCTACCTGGTGGTTCTGGAGTCGCCTTGCACCGTGGCCATGCTGGTGAGTCTTACGATCGTGGCCATCTTTCCGCCCCGGGTGCAAGTCTGGCCCCGGCTGGGCGCCGAGGCCAGTGGGGATAGACGGGGTGGTTCAATTTGATCCAGGCGATACCCGGGCCCGGTTCGCCGTCCTGTACTGCGGCATTCGCGGGTGCCGCTGAGGCGAAGGTGATCATCCAGCTAGCGTCGATCCGCACCCCGCGTGATGTCGATTAGGTCGCCCAGGCTCGGAAGGCGCCCGCGGTAGACCATCGTGAGAACTAGCGTGATGAGCAGTGCGGCTATGGGGCCGAGGGCGCTGTCGGGTAGCCCAATCTGTGCCACGCCGACCAGCGCGACGGTGATCAGTGCGCCACCGAACATCAGCCTCAGCCAAGCCCAGTCACGCACGACCTGGACACCCGCGAGCTGCTCGTCGTCCAGCAGTTGAGAGACCTGGCCCTGTGCGTACCGTTCGGCGATCACCAGGAGCATCGTCGCCAGCTCCGGCAGAGCTTCCGAGGGGGCACTGTACTGCCGCCTCTCGGCCCCCCTCAGGGCGGCTATCACCTGTTCGGCGTGCTGTTTGAGTGCCTTCCGCTGGTGGTAGCGCACCCGGTTGAATGGGCTGACCGGATAGCGGGTGCGCCACGCCTGTTTGATGACGTTCTCAGCTCGCTTCACGGAGACTGGCCGGCGCTCCAGCACTCCCCTCGGCGCTTCGGACTGTCGCTGCAACTCGTGATGCGCACGGCCGCACTGGATCGCACATACAGCCAGTGCCACGACTGGCCAGTTCAGTGCGGCAGCCTCGGCGGCCTCGCGCCTACGCGTCTGCCTTGGTGAGTCGGTGAGCCGAGCCTCGCCTCCTGAACGCGCCAGGTGTGCGGGCCAGCACACCCAGAGGGCGACACCGAGCATCAAGCAGAAGAAGAGGAACCGAAGCGGCAAGAACCTGCTCGGGTGCCCCCAAACAGCAACAGCCATTTCTGGGAGGCTAGTTATCGTGTCCCACCCCTCTTGGGCTGCGGCAACCAAGGTCGTCCTGCTGGGTGGTATCGGGCCGAGGTCGACGAGGAGGAACACCAGAAGTACGGCCATGAGCTGCCAGAGCACGGTCGTGGGCATGGCTCGCGCCCAGCGCCGGACGGAGGCGGCGACAAGGCCGCGAGTCTCTGGCTCCCGGATTACGACGCCTTCCAGGGCCTCCTGCATCGCGGTGGCGACCCTGCGCTCGGTGTCGGTCGAGAAGGTATCCAGCTGGGCGCGTACGACCGGGCGAGCCCACCGTGTCCATGCACGCCGTGCACCCCAGACGGCTGCGATCAAGGCGATCAAGGCGACCGCCAGGAACGGGTTTTCGATCAATACGAGGATCACCCTCGGAGTGTGGCGCAAGGTACTGACATTGAGGCGTGACCGCCCGCATGCACGGTGTGGAGACAGGCGGTGTTAGGCGCGTGGCGGCCCGGCCGCTGTCTGTCCATAGTTCGTGAGATTCGGCCACGAAGGGTGGGATCCCACATCGATGCCAACGGACAAGTTCGCCGGTGGCAGACAAGGAAGATCGCC
Source organism: Streptomyces sp. NPDC002790 (assembly GCF_040295505.1). Classification (NCBI taxonomy): domain Bacteria; kingdom Bacillati; phylum Actinomycetota; class Actinomycetes; order Kitasatosporales; family Streptomycetaceae; genus Streptomyces; species Streptomyces sp. NPDC002790. The sequence goes on from NZ_JBEOVM010000139.1 coordinate 13,221, forward strand.
CAAAGGACTGGTGGACACTGCAACGGCATGTCAACCTAAACGACCTTCCGGAAAACCCCAGGTCAGAGAGGTGATGCTGTGGCATTGGATGCGGCGCGACCCGGATTCGCCACGACGGTCACGGCCCTGCGGCTCCGCTCTTGGACGCTCGGCGCTGGCCAGGCGATGGATGTGATCGACCTGTTCTCGCAGGCCGATTTCACCCACATCGTCGACGACCGTGCCGACGTGCACGTCAGCTCGCGCGACGGCCGGTTCTACCTCGGCTACTTCCCGAACGGCCGGCCCGGCGGCGCTGACGAGGACTGGGTGACGGGCGAGGGCTGGGTCATCGCCGTCACCGGTACCGCGAGCGTCCCCGGCTACCGCATCGCCTTCGGCACGGACACGCCGGCGGAGATCGTCGCCGAGGTGGTGGCCCGGATCCTGTCCACCTCCCGGCCCCTGTGACGGGCACGTCCGCCCTCCCTCTCAATGCGCCCCGCGTAACCTGCCCCTGCTCGCGCGGATTCGTCCGCTACCGCTAGGAGAACGCCTTGGCCCCGCACTCGCCCGAGATGACCGTCGGCGACATCATCGACGCACTGTCCGCCTTCGACCGTGACACACCCGCCCGTCTCGCCATCAACCCCTTCTTCCCCATGGCCCACCGTTTGGGCGGCGTGGAGAAGTCGGTGGACGAGCGTGGCCGGCCGGTGGTCTACATCGCCGAGTCGCCGGAGGCCGAGCAGTTCGGTCCTCTGCCGCCCGCCGTGGCCGTCGCCCTGGCCTGGCAGGGGCCGGTCGATGCACCCCCGCGCCGCCGGCGCGGCGCCACCCGGCCGAAAGACGGCCACTGACTCACCCTCGAACTGACGGAGGCGCCCCTGCACCCGCACCACCCCATCGATCCCACCCACCCCGCTGTGCCGGACCCGATGTACTGGGTCACCCCGCGCCACCTTGCTGGTGACGACGGCGTCCTCGCCGAGCGGATCGGTGGCACCCTGACCGATCTCGGCTGGCGTATGTGGCCGACCTCCCGCAACTCCTTGCTCTACGTGAGCCCCGACGGACTGCGGGGCGCCGAGTGGATCCTCGCCGCCTACCCGTTCGAGCTGGGCGGCCTCCCGGTGGCCTGGCAGATGTCGGCCCGCCCGCACACTGCGTCGGCGCTGACCGAGTGGAACGCGTACTTCACCGCCGGCGTGCCGCACGAGGCGCTCACCGATTTCCTGCTCGCGCTTGACGCCAGCGAGACTCCCGACGCCGGGCTCGAGAACGCCGAGTCGGTGCTCGCCGCGCTCAACGCCCGAGGCTGGCTGCGGGACATGGACCGCCCGCGCACCACTGCCACCGACCCGGGCTTCTCCACGAACGTCTCGCTGGAGATGCTGCCGCCGCTCATCCACGACGCCGACCCCCGCGACGACCTGCTGGGGTGGCAGGCG
>NZ_JBEOVM010000140.1:0-14536 GCF_040295505.1 Streptomyces sp. NPDC002790
CTTCACCGCAGATGACGCCTCGGGCGCCCCGCCCCCTCCGGGGGCGTCGGCCGCACGGGGTGCCCCGCGCGCCGCCTTGGGCAATCTGCCGCCTAGGGCGGCAGGGTGGGCAAGGCGGCACCACGGTGCAGCGCAACGAGGGCGACGGGCGCCGACCCCGGCAAGGCTCGGGAGCCGCGGTGCGGCGCAACGGGACCCGGCCGCGGTCACGGCGCAGTAAACCGGCGGCTGGCTAGAAGGGCTTGAAGTCGTCGTACTCCTGTTGGGAGTCGTCGCGTTCCGCCTCGCGGTCGCGACGGCGCTGCGCGGCCGGCCGCGGCGCCTCCATACGGTGGTCCTCGCCACGGCGACCGAGCATCTCGGCGCCCGCCATCATCGTGGGCTCCCAGTCGAAGACGACCGCGTTCTCCTCGGGGCCGATCGCGACGCCGTCACCGTGCCTGGCGCCCGCCTTCATCAGCGACTCCTCGACGCCGAGGCGGTTGAGCCGGTCCGCGAGGTAGCCGACGGCCTCGTCGTTGTTGAAGTCGGTCTGCCGCACCCAGCGCTCCGGCTTCTCACCGCGGACGCGGAACATCGGCTCGCCCTCGGCGTCCTCGCGGGTGACGGTGAAGCCCGAGTCGTTCACGGCCTTCGGGCGGATGACGACGCGGGTCGTCTCCTCCTTCGGCTTCGCGGCGCGCGCGGCGCCGACCAGCTCGGCCAGCGCGTAGGACAGCTCCTTGAGGCCCTTGTGGGCGACGGCCGACACCTCGAAGACGCGGTAGCCGCGCTCCTCCAGGTCGGGCCTGACCATGTCGGCGAGGTCCTGCCCGTCGGGCACGTCGATCTTGTTGAGGACGACGAGCCGCGGCCGGTTCTCCAGGCCCGCCCCGTACTCCCGCAGCTCCGCCTCGATGACGTCGAGGTCGGACACCGGGTCGCGCTCGGACTCCAGCGTCGCCGTGTCGAGGACGTGCACGAGGACCGAGCAGCGCTCCACGTGGCGCAGGAACTCCAGGCCGAGGCCCTTGCCCTGGCTGGCGCCGGGGATCAGGCCCGGCACGTCGGCGATCGTGTAGACGGTCGAGCCGGCCGTGACCACGCCCAGATTCGGGACGAGCGTCGTGAACGGGTAGTCGGCGATCTTCGGCTTCGCGGCGGAGAGCACCGAGATCAGCGACGACTTACCGGCGCTCGGGTAGCCGACGAGCGCCACGTCCGCGACGGTCTTCAGCTCCAGGACGATGTTCCGCTCGTCGCCCGGCACGCCGAGGAGCGCGAAGCCGGGCGCCTTGCGGCGGGCCGAGGCGAGCGCCGCGTTGCCGAGGCCGCCGCGACCGCCCTGCCCGGCGATGAACGTGGTGCCCTCGCCGACCAGGTCGGCGAGCACATTGCCCTCCTTGTCGAGGACGACCGTGCCGTCGGGGACCGGCAGGACCAGGTCCTGGCCGTCCTTGCCGGTGCAGTGGTCGCCCGCGCCGGGCACGCCGTTGGTCGCCTTGCGGTGCGGCGAGTGGTGGTAGTCGAGCAGCGTCGTGACGTCCTGGTCGACGACCAGGATCACGTCACCGCCACGGCCGCCGTTGCCGCCGTCCGGGCCGCCGAGCGGCTTGAACTTCTCCCGGTGAACGGAGGCACAGCCGTGGCCCCCGCTACCCGCGGCGACATGCAGCTCGACGCGGTCCACGAAGGTGGTCATTGGTCAGTGCCTCCAGAAACGTACGGGAATGTCTCAAGCTCAACACGCGAAAGGCGGACCCGCTTCCCCGACAGGGAAGTGAGGTCCGCCTCGCGAAAAAATCCAGGTCAGAAAGCCGTCAGGCGTTTCAGGCGACCGGGACGATGTTCACGACCTTACGGCCACGGTGGGTACCGAACTCCACCGCACCGGCGGCGAGCGCGAACAGCGTGTCGTCCTTGCCGCGGCCAACGGAGTTGCCCGGGTGGAAGTGGGTGCCGCGCTGGCGGACCAGGATCTCACCGGCGTTGACGGCCTGACCGCCGAAGCGCTTCACGCCGAGCCGCTGAGCATTGGAATCGCGCCCGTTCCGAGTGGACGATGCGCCCTTCTTGTGTGCCATCTTGTCTCAGTCCCTTACTTCGCAGCCGTGGGGATACCGGTGACCTTGATCGCCGTGTACTGCTGGCGGTGACCCTGGCGACGGCGGTAGCCGGTCTTGTTCTTGTAGCGAAGGATGTCGATCTTCGCGCCCTTGTGGTGGTCCACGACCTCGGCCTGGACCTTGATGCCGGCCAGGACCCACGGGTCGCTGGTCACGGCGTCGCCGTCGACAACGAGCAGCGTAGAGAGCTCTACGGTGTCGCCAACCTTGGCGGTGGGAAGCTTGTCAACCTCAACGATGTCGTCGACAGCAACCTTGTGCTGGCGACCACCGCTGCGCACGATGGCGTACACGGATCTCTCTTTTCGCTCGGAACGGGACCCCCGCAGTCCAGCCGCACGAGGCGGCCTCTCCCGGATTTCACGAGGGAACCTGGCGAAAACCGAGAGGAAAAAGGTTTACGGGAGTGAGGCGTATCGATGGACACGCCGACGGTCAAGGTTACGGGGCGCCCCACAGAAGGGCAAACCGGCCCGTGACCGGCAGGCTCACGCGGGCTTGACCTCACCGTCCTGCGGCGGCGTCTTGACGCCCTTGCACAGGTTCGTGTTGTCCGAGACGCCCGGGTAGGCGATGCCCCACACCTTGTTGAAGTGCTGCACGTACGTGTCGTGCACGGAGTCGTCGTCGATCTTGAGGTACGCCTCGTCGTTCTCACGCAGCGCCGGGTTCGAGGCGTTCTGCGAGCCGGTGAACGTGATCTTGTTGCGCGCGCCGTCGTACATGCCGTCGATCGCCACGTACTTGGTGTGGATGATGTACGGCGTCGTCGGCGAGGTCCGCGGGTCGTTGTAGCAGCGCACCGGCGGGGCGCCCGTGGCGTGCATCGACTTCCAGGTGCCGCTGTCGGACGTCGCGTACTCGATCTGGACCGTGCAGCCCGCCTTCTTCAGCGAGACCAGCTTGTCGGCGATGGCCTGCCGGGTGATCTGGAAGATCGCGGCGCGCACGATCGTCTTCTTCGTGGCGCCGGTCGCCGCGTCCTTGTAGGTGCACGCGACGTTGTTGAGCACCGAGTGCAGCGTGTCCGTGGAGTTGGTGGTGCCGGCCCGCGGGAAGAAGTACGCCTTGTAGTGGCCGTTGCTGACCGTGCGGTAGTCCCAGTTCGCCCAGTCCTTGGCGGCCATGTCGTCGAAATAGTCGGCGTACGCGCCGTACAGGACCCGGTTGTTGGGCAGTTGGAGCGCGTCGTTGAAGAACTTCGTGCTCGCGGACGGCGTGGAGTTCGCGGTGGTCTGCACGACGACGTTCGTGGCGCCCTCGACGGCCGAGAACAGCCAGAACTTGTTGTGCATGATCGACTTCCCGAACTTCGGGTCGCCGAGGCAGGACTTGTTCGTGGGGCACAGCTGCACGAAGGACGGGTTGGCGCGGCTGGTGCCGAACAGCGCGACCAGCTGCGCGTACACGGTGTTGTCCGGCCGGTCCGTCTTGCTCGTCGAGTCCAGCAGGATCTGCACGCGCACGCCGCGGTCCCTGGCGCGCTTCAGTGCGTCGACGATCGTCTGCTCCCACACGTGGAAGACGGCGACCTTGATGGTCGAGCCGGGCAGTGCGGCGTCCGTCAGTTCGACGAGCCTGGTGCGGATCGCGTACTGCTCCTGGGTGGCGCCCACCGGGTTGTTGAAGATCGGCCCCTCGGTCCAGGTCCGTGCCTCGTCCGCCTGCGCGGTTCCCGCGGCGACCCCCGCCTGCACCCCGGCCGCCGAGAGCACGGTGGCCAGGGCCACCACCTGCCGTCCGGCCTTGGCCGGCTTCGCGGCACGGTGTCTGCCCGTACCTCTGAGACGCACGTGCGCCATCGATTCCCTCCCCTGACACGAGTACACGTCTCCCCAACGCCCACCCATGTCCTTCACTTGTATGACCGCATGATTTTTACAGGCGGTTGGCCGCGCACCAAGAGGCACGGGGCGAATCGAGCGCTCTTCGAGATCTCTCACGTCGCCGAAAACCACGGCAATGAACGACTTGCCCGTACATACGGCGACGCCCCGCACAGCAGCGCTGTGCGGGGCGTCGTCACTCGGTCCGGGCGGAGCCTCAGGCCTCGTCGGCCGCGGTCGAGACGGACGGCAGCGACTGCTGCTCGGCCGCCGCGGTCTTCTTCGCGGTCGTCTTCTTGGCCGTCGTCTTCTTCGCGGCCGTCTTCTTGGCGGGGGCCTTCTTCGCCGCCGCCTTCTTGGCCGTCGTCTTCTTGGCGGCCGTCTTCTTGGCAGCCGGTTCGGACGGGGCTTCCTCGGAGGCGGCCTCCTCGGTAGCGGCCGTCTTCTTGACTGCCGCCTTCTTGGTGGCGGCCTTCTTCGCCGTCGCCTTCTTGGCCGTCTTACGGACGGCCTTCTTGGCGGCGGGCGCCTCCTCGGGCACGGGAGCCTCCTCCGTGGCCGAAGGGACGACCATGACGGCCGTGTCCTCGGCAGCGGTCGGGGCGGTCGCCTTGCGGACGGCGCGACGGCGCGGGCGGGCCGGGGCCGCGGCCTCGGTCACCTCGGCCTTCGGCGCCTCGGGCTCGACGGCCTTCGGCTCCTCCACGGGCTCGGCCTTGACCGGCTCCGTGACGGTCACCGCGGCGGCCTCCTCCGAGGACGCCTTCGGGGAACCGGCGGGAGCGGACGCCTTGCGCGTGGCACGGCGGCGCGGGCGCGGCGCGGGGGCCTCGTCCTGCACGGGCTCGGGCGCGGGGGTCTCGACCGGCTCGGCGGCCTTCGGCTCCTCGACGACCGGCTCGGGCGTGGCCTCGGCCTCGGCGGCCCTGCGCTCCGCGGCCCGCTCGGCCTTGGACTTCCTGCCGGACCTCGCCGGCTTCTCGTCCTCCGCCTGCGGGGCACCGGCCGGGGCCGACGCACGACGCGTGGCACGACGGCGCGAGCGGCCACGGCTGCCCGCGGCTGCCTCCGCCTCGGCGGCGCTCGAGTACAGATCCTCGTCGGGAACGAACTCGGGCTCGGGCAGCGCCACCGGGGCGGCCGCCTCCGCGGCGACCTCGGCCTCGGACTCGGGCTGCTCGGCAGCCGGGGCCTCGTGCGTCTCGTGCTGGTGGTCCGCGCCGTTGCCGCCGCGACCGCGCTTCTTGCGCTTGCCACCGCCGCCGGCGGCCGTGGGCTGCTCCATGTGCACGATGACGCCGCGGCCGTTGCAGTGCACGCAGGTCTCGGAGAAGGACTCCAGGAGGCCCTGGCCGACACGCTTACGCGTCATCTGGACCAGGCCGAGCGAGGTCACCTCGGCGACCTGGTGCTTCGTACGGTCCCTGCCCAGGCATTCGAGCAGGCGGCGCAGGACCAGGTCCCGGTTGGACTCCAGGACCATGTCGATGAAGTCGATGACGACGATGCCGCCGAGGTCGCGCAGCCGCAGCTGACGCACGATCTCCTCGGCCGCCTCGAGGTTGTTCTTCGTCACGGTCTCTTCGAGGTTGCCGCCCTGGCCGGTGAACTTACCGGTGTTGACGTCGACCACGATCATGGCCTCGGTCTTGTCGATCACGAGGGAGCCGCCGGACGGCAGCCACACCTTGCGGTCGAGCGCCTTGGCGAGCTGCTCGTCGATCCGGTACGTCGCGAAGACGTCGACCTCGGACGTCCACTTGGACAGCCGGTCCGACAGGTCGGGCGCCACGTGGTTGACGTAGCCGTGGATGGTGTCCCACGCCTCTTCGCCGCTGACGATGACCTTGGAGAAGTCCTCGTTGAAGATGTCGCGCACGACGCGGACGGTCATGTCCGGCTCGCCGTACAGCAGGCTCGGCGACGAGGTCGAGATCTGCTTGGACTTCTTCTGGATGTCCTCCCACTGGCCCTGCAGACGCTCTACGTCGCGGCGCAGCTCGTCCTCGCTCGCGCCCTCGGCCGCGGTGCGCACGATGACGCCCGCGTCCTCGGGGACGATCTTCTTGAGGATGGTCTTCAGGCGCGAGCGCTCAGTGTCGGGCAGCTTGCGGCTGATGCCGGTCATCGAGCCCTCGGGCACGTAGACCAGGTAGCGGCCGGGCAGCGAGACCTGGCTGGTCAGGCGGGCGCCCTTGTGGCCGATCGGGTCCTTGGTGACCTGCACGAGCACGGACTGGCCGGACTTGAGCGCGGTCTCGATGCGGCGCGGCCCGTGGGCCATGCCGAGCGCCTCGAAGTTGACCTCACCGGCGTAGAGCACCGCGTTGCGGCCCTTGCCGATGTCGATGAAGGCGGCCTCCATCGACGGCAGCACGTTCTGGACCTTGCCCAGGTACACGTTGCCTACGTAGGAGGTCGACTCCTCCTTGTTGACGTAGTGCTCGACGAGGATGTCGTCCTCGAGCACGCCGATCTGGGTGCGCTCGCCGTGCTGGCGGACCACCATGACGCGCTCGACGGCCTCGCGGCGCGCCAGGAACTCGGCCTCGGTGATGATCGGGACGCGGCGGCGCCCCTGCTCACGGCCCTCGCGGCGACGCTGCTTCTTGGCCTCCAGACGCGTGGAGCCCTTGATGGACTGCACCTCGTCCGAGGACGTCGACCGCTCGGCCCGCTCTTCCTTCTTGCGCGGCTCGCGGACCTTGACGACCGTACGCGCCGGGTCGTCCGTCGGCTGCTCGCCCTCGGAGGCGCCGTCACCGGCACGACGGCGGCGGCGACGGCGGCGACGGCTGCTGCTCGAACCGCCGGAACCGGCGGAGTCGTCGCGCTGCTCGTCGTCCTCGGACCGGTCGTCCTCGGACTCCCCGGCGGCCGGCTCGGCGTCGTCGGACTCGTCGTCGTTCTCGGAGTCGTTGTCGACGTCACCGGACTCGCCGCGGCGACGGCGACGGCCACCCCGGCGACGGCGGCGGGCCGGGCGGTCCCCGTGCTCGTCCTGCTCGTCGTTCTCCGCGTTCTCGGTGCTGTCCGTGTTGTCAGCGTCCCCGGTGTTCCCGGTGTTCTCGTCGTGCTCCTCGACCCGCTGGTCCTTGGCCTCGGTCACGGCCTCGGTGGCCTTGGTGGCCTCGGCCTCGGCGGGCTGCTCGTCGGCAGCGCGACGGCGGCGGCGACGGCGCGGCCCCAGGTCCTCCTCGACGACAGCGGTGGCGGCCGGCTCGGGCTCGGGCTGCTTCTCGACGGCGGCCTCGGCCGCGGCGGCCGCGGCGGCCCGCTCCGGCGTCTGGAACATCGGCTCGGTGAAGACCGGCGCCTGGAACGTGGCGACGGAGGCCCGCTTCGGGCGCGTCTCGTCGTCCTGCTCGTCCCGGCCGGACCGCGCCGGCTTCGATCCGGACCTGGCGGACTTCGCGGCCTTCGTGGCCCTGGTCGCCTTCGGCTCGGCGAAACCGCCGGCGGCCTTGCGGGTCGCGCGGCGCCGGCGGCGCGGCGACTCGTCGTCGCCGTTCTCGGCGTTCTCCGTGGGGCCGGCGTTCTCCGTCGACTCGGCCTCCGTCGTCTCGGCGGCGATGGCGTCGGAGATCTCGGGGGGACCGGCGGGCGCGCTGGGCGCGGCGGCGCCACGGGTGGCGCGGCGACGGTTGCGACGCGGCCCGGAGCCCTCGTCGGCGACCGGCTCCGGCTCGGCGGCGGGCGCCGCGGCCGGCTCGGCCTGCGGCTCCTCGACGGAGGCGGCCGGGGCGTCCGGGGTCGACACGGTGCGGGTGGCACGGCGACGGTTGCGGCGCGGCGCGGCGGGCTCCTCGGCGGCGGCCGGCTCCTGCTCCGCGACGGGCTCGGCGACGGGCTCGGCGGGCTCCGCCACCACGGTCGTCGCCCCGGCCTGCTCGGCGGGCGCACCGGTGGGCGCGGAGGCGCGCCGGGTCGCGCGGCGGCGCGGGCGGGCGGCGGGCTCCGGGGCCTCGGCGGCCGGGGAAGTCTCGGGGGTCTCGACGGTCGCCTCGGCGGCGGCCGGAGTCGGGGTGGCAGTGGCCGGTATGGCCACAGCGGCGTCCTCGGTGGAGGCGGTCGCCGCGACCGGAGGGCCCGCGGGGCGCGACGCGGCCCGGCGCCGACGGCGCGGGGGCAGGGTGTCGCTGGGGCTGTCCAGCTCAGGGTTGGTGGGTTCGGTCTCGGGCATGCGGGTGGATCTCCCGTCGGGCCTCCGGGCGCCGCGCCTGATCCGTGACCGGTGACGTCTGCGGCTCACGCGCATCGAGTCGAGCGCGGTGCCGCCGGTCCGGGGCGCGGGCGCCGCACGGAGGCTCTCTGTCTGTTCTCGCCGGTTCCGGTACGCGATGTACGTACGGCCTCGCGAAAGTCCTTGGGTGGGTGCGCTGCCCGACCCAGATGGCTCCCGAGTACGAGGGCGGCGCTACGACGACCGCCTTACGCGGGACCTTCCACGGCAGGCGCCGTCGCGGTGGCAGTTCCTGCGGTCGCCTTTTGTGGGGCGGCCCCAGCTGCCTCGCGGTCGAGCGCGAGCGGGTCGGTCACCGTGCCTGTCTCTGCGTCGAAGAGCCCCTGCGCCAGCCTGGTCACCGCTGCGGGGACCGGCGGCGCCAGGTCGGCCACGGCGCGAAGACCGGACAGGACGTCGTCGGGTCGTACGGCAGGCGTCACGTGCCGAACAACCAGCCGCAGTATCGCACAGGCCGTGTCGCTGGGCCTATCAGCCGGACCAGCCGAAACGCCGGGTACCTCGTGAGCCCCGTGCGCGTCCAGGCTGACGACGGCCTCACGGGCGTCGAACGTCCGGATCCCGCTCTTTGTCTTCCTCTGTACCTCGACGCTCTCGGCGGCGCGGAACGCCTCCGCGGCGCGCCCGGCCTCCTCGACGCTCACGCCGTCGAGACGCAGCTCCCACACGGAGGCGGTGAGCCGGTCGGCGAGGCCCGAGGTGCGGGCCTCCACGGCGTCCACGATGTCGAGGCCCGTGGGCATCGACTCGTCGAGGAGCTCCCTGAGCTTCTCGGGGTCGCGCGGCGCGGTGAGCGCGATCTCCAGGTACTCGGCCTCACTGCCCGTGCCGGTGGGGGCGGCATTGGCGTACGACACCTTCGGGTGCGGCGTGAACCCCGCCGAGTACGCCATGGGCACCGCGGCGCGGCGCAGCGCACGCTCGAAGGCGCGCTGGAAGTCTCGGTGGCTGGTGAACCGGAGGCGGCCGCGCTTGGTGTAGCGCAGTCGGATGCGCTGCACCGCGGGTGCGGGCGGCGGGCCTACGGGCTGTCGCTTGCCCAGTGTCCTAATCCTTAATGAATGCGGTCTGCGTGAGAGCGGTCGTACTTCCATCAAGACTACGTCCCTGCGAGCCGCCCGGTTCCCTCTGGTCGCTGACCTGCGGTTCCGGCCGCGGCGGTGTGCCGAACAGCGCACGTCGTACATCGGCCCGTGCCTGCCGGGCCGCGGCGCGGGCGCTCGCGGCCACGCGCGCGAGGGGCCGCAGCACGTAGTCGCGCACGACGTGTCCGGCCGGGGTGAGCACGGTGCGGTAGACCCAGCGCAGCGGGTCCACGATCAGCCACCGCAGCGCCCGGCCGACGGCGCGGGACACGTATCCCGCGATCCGCCAGGCGACGCACAGCGCGTCCCGGATCTCGCGAAGCACCACGCCGAGGACCCGGCCGACCGGCACCAGGACGTAGCGCCACAGCGCGAGCAGCGGCACCACGACCAACACCCGTACGAGCCAGGCGAGTCCACGGCCGAGCGGCGCCAACACGTAGTCCCGCAGCGCCCTTCCGACGGGGGCGAGGACATGGGCGTACAGCCACACGGCGGGGACGACCAGCAACACCCGTCCGAGCCAGCGCAGTCCACGGCCGATGGGCGCGAGGACGTAGCGCCACAGCATCAGGCACGGCCACACAAGGAGGCCGTACAGCACCCAGCCGCTCGCGCGCGCGAGCGGCAGCAGGAGCCACCGGCCCACGAAGCGCCCGGCCGCCGCGAGCGCGTCCCACACGAGGCGTACGGGCACCACGAGGACGACCATCAGGATCCGCAGCGGCAGCCGGATCGCGGCCACCAGGCAGCCTTCGGGCGCGGGTTCGGGGCGCGGCCGCCCGTCGCGCTTCTCCAAGTCCATGCCTCTCCAGACGCTCACGGAGCTGTCGCGGATGCGGCCCCGCGTAGCCGGTTCGTGCGCGTACGCCGTATGTTCGGTGAAGTCTGCAATATCGCAGTTATGTCATAGGGGGAGGAGTCACACATGATCACACTCACCAAGGAAGACGGCCCCGCCGACCTGGACGGGGTGACCCACCTGTCCATCGGGGTGTCCTGGGACCCGACCGCCGGCGCCAGCGGCGGCGTGCTCGGTGCGCTGCGCCGCAAGCAGGGCACGGACCTCGACCTGATCGCCGTCGCGATGCAGGGCGGCGACCCGGTGCGCCTGGCCGGGCTCGACTCGCTGGACCCGATGGGCAACGGCTCGCTCGCGCACAGCGGTGACAACCAGACAGGCAAGGGCGAGGGGGACGACGAGACCGTCACCGTCGAGTTCTCGCGCCTTCCGCAGCAGATCACGTCGATCGTGTTCGTCGCCGCCGCGTACAAGAAGGGCAGCTCGTTCCAGAAGGCCCGCAACATCAGCTTCAAGGTGTACGACGCGACGGGCGGCAGCTCGCAGCAGGTCGCCGACATCTGGCCGTCCCTGATGACCAGTGACAACGGCTGCGCGGTCGCCAAGGCCATGCGGGTCGGCAGCTCCTGGAAGCTCGAAGTGATCAACACGCCGGGCAAGATCAAGCAGGGCGACGAGCACGCCCTGATGCGCTTCGCCGCGAGCAAGTAGGCCCAAGTACCGCGAAGGGGCGGCCGGTTGAGAAACCGGCCGCCCCTTCGCGTGTGCGGATACCGCTACTTGACGACCGTCAGCGGCAGCAGCTTCTTGCCCGTCGGGCCGACCTGGATGTCGAGGTCGAGCGCGGGGCACACCCCGCAGTCGAAGCACGGCGTCCAGCGGCAGTCGTCGACCTCCGTCTCGTCGAGCGAGTCCTGCCAGTCCTCCCAGAGCCAGTCCTTGTCGAGACCGGAGTCCAGGTGGTCCCAGGGCAGGACCTCCTCGTACGTACGCTCACGCGTCGTGTACCAGTCGACGTCCACGCCGTACGCGGGCAGCGTCTTGGCGGCGCAGGCCATCCAGCGGTCGTAGGAGAAGTACTCGCGCCAGCCGTCGAAGCGGCCGCCGTCCTCGTAGACGGCGCGGATGACGGAGCCGATGCGGCGGTCGCCGCGCGAGAGCAGTCCCTCGACGATGCCGGGCTTGCCGTCGTGATAGCGGAAGCCGATGGAGCGGCCGTACTTCTTGTCGCCGCGGATCTTGTCGCGGAGCTTGGCGAGACGCTCGTCCGTCTCCGTGGAGCTGAGCTGCGGCGCCCACTGGAACGGGGTGTGCGGCTTCGGGACGAAGCCGCCGATCGACACCGTGCAGCGGATGTCGTTGCCCGCGACCTCGCGGCCCTTGGCGATCACGTTCGCCGCCATGTCCGCGATCTGCAGGACGTCCTCGTCGGTCTCGGTGGGCAGGCCGAGCATGAAGTACAGCTTCACCTGGCGCCAGCCGTTGCCGTACGCGGCGGCGACCGTACGGATCAGGTCCTCTTCGGAGACCATCTTGTTGATGACCTTGCGCATCCGCTCGCTGCCGCCCTCGGGGGCGAAGGTGAGTCCTGAGCGGCGGCCGTTGCGCGTCAGCTCGTTGGCGAGGTCGATGTTGAAGGCGTCCACACGGGTCGAGGGGAGGGACAGGCCGATCTTGTCCTCCTCGTACCGGTCCGCCAGGCCTTTCGCGACGTCACCGATCTCGGAGTGGTCCGCGGACGAGAGGGAGAGCAGGCCGACCTCTTCGAAGCCGGTCGCCTTGAGGCCCTTGTCGACCATCTCGCCGATGCCGGTGATGCTTCGCTCCCGTACGGGACGCGTGATCATGCCGGCCTGGCAGAAACGGCAGCCGCGGGTGCAGCCGCGGAAGATCTCGACGGACATCCGCTCGTGGACGGTCTCCGCGAGCGGTACGAGGGGCTGCTTCGGGTACGGCCACTCGTCGAGGTCCATGACGGTGTGCTTGGACACCCGCCACGGGACGCCCGATCGGTTCGGCACGACGCGGCCGATGCGGCCGTCGGGGAGGTACTCGACGTCGTAGAAGCCCGGGATGTAGACGCTGCCGGTCTTCGCGAGGCGGAGCAGGACCTCCTCGCGTCCGCCGGGACGGCCCTCGGCCTTCCACTTGCGGATGATCTCCGTCATGTCGAGCACGGCCTGCTCGCCGTCGCCGATGATCACGGCGTCGATGAAGTCGGCGATCGGCTCGGGGTTGAACGCGGCGTGGCCGCCCGCGAGCACGATCGGATCGTCGAGCCCGCGGTCCTTGGACTCCAGCGGGATGCCGGCCAGGTCGAGCGCGGTCAGCATGTTCGTGTAGCCGAGCTCGGTGGAGAAGCTGAGCCCGAAGACGTCGAAGGCCTTCACCGGGCGGTGCGAGTCGACCGTGAACTGCGGAACCTCGTGCTTGCGCATGAGTTCCTCGAGATCCGGCCACACGCTGTACGTGCGCTCGGCGAGGACGCCCGCACGTTCGTTGAGCACCTCGTAAAGGATCATGACGCCCTGGTTGGGCAGGCCGACCTCGTACGCGTCCGGGTACATGAGAGCCCAGCGGACGTCGCACTCCTCCCACGGCTTGACCGTGGAGTTCAGCTCACCCCCGACGTACTGGATCGGCTTCTGCACATGCGGCAGCAGGGCTTCGAGCTGCGGAAAGACAGACTCCACCGTCGAGGCGGCGGCTTCGGCAGACATACCGTTGACCTTCGTGAGCTGACAGGGGTGACCCTCAAGGCTAACCCGCCGAAAGCTCTGGCTTCGCCGCCCTCTCCCAGATACCCGGGAGCTCCCGCTCCCGGTCCGCCGCCGACGCCTCCTCCCGGCCGTACAGGAGGCCCCAGGTGAAAGCGGACTCCCCCGCCGCGTGCGCCTGCACCGCGATGTCGCGCAGGGCCTCGCGGGCGACCACGCTGTCCTGGTGGTCGCCGAGCAGCGTCTGTACGTCCTTCATGGCGCGGGCGAACGCCTTGGCCTGCTTGCCGAGGGCGGGGACCGCGGCCTCCCCCGCGTACCGGGCGCGCTTGGCGGACTTGCGGGCGTCGTGCATCGCGAGGTCGCGGTCCTGGCCAGCGGAGAGCGACAGGGCGTGCTCGATGCGTGTCGCGAGGCGGGCGTGGTCCTTGAGGGCGGCCTTGGTGAGGACCTGGGCGGCGGGGCGGTCGGCGGACTTCCCCCGCAGTGGCGGCTCGGCGAGCAGCGCGTCGAGGCTCCGCAGCAGGTCGAGGTAGCGCGTGCCGTCGAGTACGGCGACCGTGTGCCGGCGCGAGCCCTGGCGGCGGGCGACGGACCAGGTGCGCAGGCGGCCGCGGACGGGGCCGAGCAGCAGGGCGCGGGGCAGCGAGTCCATCCGGCCGGTGATCCGCTCGGTGAGCACCTCGCGGTCCCGGTCGATGCCCAACTCGGCGGCGAGCCACTTCAGTTCCTCGCCGACGGGCTCTGTGACGGCCGGGTCGAGCACCTTCTTGTACGTCTTGAACGCGCTGCGCATCCGGCGGGTGGCCACGCGCATCTGGTGCACCGAGTCGGGCAGGTCGCGGCGCACGGCGGGGTCGAGCTCGACGAGGGCGTCGCGCTGGGCGCGCAGATGGGCGAGGACGTGGGCGCCGGCGGTGTCCGCCCCCGCTCCGGCGGGCGCCTCCCGTTTCGCACGGCGTGTGGCTCCGGTCTCTTCCAGGGCGCGGGCCAGCTTCGATGTGGCGGCGGATCGTTCGACGCCGGCCTTGCGGAGGCGTTTTTCGACCTTGCCGAGGAAGGCCGGGTCGGCGCCGTCCGCGAGTTCGACCTCGATCTCGGTCCAGGTGGTGGTGCGTTCGCCGTCGGCCCGTTCGGCGCGTACGGCGTCGACGCACACCTCGGCGAGGAGTGAGCCGTCGGCTCCGGTCAGGTGGGACACGTCCCGCGACGAGCGGAGCCGGACGACGGGGATGAGCTCGTCGCCGCGGACCCGGGAGCGGACGAGGCCCGCGAGGGTGCGGGGGAGGGTGGTGGAGGGCGGGGCCTGCACCTCGTCGCGGACGCCCTCGCTAAGCGCGACCGGGAGTTTGAGGTGCCAGCCGGCGTCGGCGCCGCCGCTGCGGTGGCGCAGGGTGATGCGGTCCGTGGCGAGGCGCTGGTCCTCGGTGTCGTAGTAGACGGCGTCGAGTTCGACGACGCCCTTGTCGATGACGGCCTCTACGCCGGGGACCTTGAGCAGGTCGGGCAGCCGGAAGTGGTCGGTCGGGGCGTCGTACTTTCGCTCGATCTCGCGCTTGGTCTCCGCCATGACCTGAATTTAGGCGTAACCGGCACCGCCGCCAAGGCCTCGGGGCTCCGCCCCGGACCCCGCGCCTCAATCGCCGGCGGGGCTTGATAGATCAAGCCCCTGCGGCGATTGAGCAGGCCCGCCCGGCAGGGCTGCTTACAGCCCCTGCGGCGATTGAGCAGGCCCGTCCGGCAGGACTTTCGGGAAGA
>NZ_JBEOVM010000141.1:0-14213 GCF_040295505.1 Streptomyces sp. NPDC002790
GGCCACCGCCCCCCCCCGCCTCGCGCGCGCGCCGGGACGCGCCGCCCCCCCCCCCGAGGCCGTAACGCCGGTGCGGCCCCCGTTCCCCGCAAGGTGAACACGGAGTGACCGGCGGAGCGCTCGGCGCCCACCACCGCGTGGCGATGCGGCGCCCCCACCCCCCGCCCTAGATCCACGTACGTGATCGGCGCCACCCGTTGCGTCGCCGTTCACGCACAGGTCATCCCCACTGCCAACGATCCAGTACGGAAGGGCGATCCGACCGGACCCGCCCGGCCGTCACTGTCGACGCGTTCGCACTCGGGGAGACCGCGCCATGCCGCGCACACGCTCTGTCACCAAAGCCGTCGCCGCCACCGCAGAGATCGACCGCCGCGCATTCCTGACCGCGACGGGCGCGGTCACCCTCTCGGCCGGGATCGGATACGCCCTCGGCGAGACCCGCGCCGCCGCCCGCCCCGCCGCCGCCCCCGCCCGGACGATGTCCCGCAGCGCCCCGGCCGCCCCCCTCGCCCCGTACTCCCGCGGCACCACCCTCGCCGCGGTCGCCACAGCCACCTCCGCCGCGGGCCCCGGCTACCGGCGCCTGGGCGACGGACCCGCCTGGGAGCGCGTCGTCCGCACCGAACTCGGCCCCGCCCGCGGCGCCCGCGAGGCCAAGCGCAAGCCACTCGCCGCGTTCGTCCAGTTCACCGACCTCCATCTGGTCGACGTACAACACCCCCTGCGCTACGAGTACCTGCGGTCGCAGACCGCCAGCGCCTGGCGCCCGCAGGAGGCGCTGAGCGTGGCCGGAGCCGTAGCCCTCGTGGAGCGCGTCAACGCACTGCGCGGCGCCCCCGTCACCGCCTCGCCCCTCCACTTCGTCATGACGACGGGCGACAACACCGACAACAACGCCCGCTCCGAACTCGACTGGTTCCTCAAGGCGATGAGCGGCGGCCGCATCAGCCCCAACACCGGCGACCCCCGCCACTACGAGGGCGTCCAGAACAGCGGCCTGCCCCTCTACTGGCAGCCGGATGCCGCCGTCCGGGACGGCGACAAGCGGGACCACGGCTTCCCCCGCATCCCCGGCTTCCTGGCCGCCGCGATCTCCGAACTGCGCAGCCCGGGGCTGAACCTCCCCTGGTACTCCACGGTCGGCAACCACGACTCACTCCCCGGCGGCTGCTACGCGCCCGCGGACCCGTACTTCACCGAATTCGCCGTGGGCGGCCGCAAGTTGATGGACCTCGACACCGCCACCGGCAAGGCGATCTGGGACAACGTGCGGAGCGGCGGCGACCCGAAGGGCAAGGCGTTCAAGGCACTCCTCGTCTCGCACCGGCGGAAGATGCGCCGCGTGACGCCCGACGAGGCACGCGCCCCGTTCACCCCGACCGAGTACCTCGCGGCCCACCTCGACCCCGCCCACATGGGCCCGGGGCCGATCGGCCACGGCTACACCCAGGCCAACCTGGCGGACGTGACCCAGCACTACGCGTTCCGGATCTCCGACGACGTCCTCGGCATCAGCCTCGACACCACGGACCCGGCAGGCCACTACGAAGGCTCGATCGGCACGTCCCAACTGAACTGGCTGAAACGCGAGTTGAAGGCCGCGGACCGGCGCGGCGATCACGTCCTCGTCTTCTCCCACCACACCTCCAAGACGATGCGCAACCTCCGCGAGGACCCGCATCACCCCGGCGAAAGCCGACACGGCGGCGAGGAGCTGACGTCCGTCCTCGTGTCCCACCGCCCGGTACTCGCCTGGGTGAACGGCCACAGCCACAAGAACGACATCACCCCGCACTCCGGGGACGGCGGCGGCTTCTGGGAGATCTCCACGGCCTCCCACGTCGACTTCCCGCAGCTCGCCCGCATCATCGAGGTCGCCGACAACCACGACGGCACACTGTCCGTCTTCACGACGCTCATCGAGTCCTCGGCCCCGCACCGCACCGACTTCACCGACCTCACGCAGACCGGCCTGGCCGCCCTCTACCGTGAACTCTCCTTCAACGCCCCCGGCTCACGCGCCACCCTCTCCGGCACCCCGGGCGACCGCAACACCGAACTCGTGCTGCGGAAGACCTGAACCCGATCTCACCGGGGCAGCACCACGACATACGCCGCCGGGTCCCGGTCGCCGGAAGCCATCAACGCCGTCCGCACGATGGCGGCCTGCTGCTCGGCCGACTCGCGCAGCTTCTTCGGGGAGATGTGTACGACCGTGATCCCGAGCCGCTCCAGGTGCTCGCGCTTACGGGCGTACTCGCTCCAGAGCAGGTCGCCTTCCTGTCGAGGGCCCTGCCGAGTCGCCCGCGTGTCCAATTCCAGGGCAACGGCGTGGTCGGGCCAGAAGGCGTCGACGCCGCCGAGGTGCGGGCCGCCGGGGAGGCGCAGGTCCACGTTCCACACGGGGTCGGGCAGCGAGTGCTCGCGCACCATCGCGTACAGCCGGTCCTCGGCGATGGTCCGCCCCTCGGCGAGCAGTGAGTCGACGGCGTCGACGACGTGCGGCCTGGTCAGCAGTCGGGCCTGCGACAACTCCCGTACGACGGCGGCCGGTTCGCAGTGCGCGCCCCGTACGGCCGCGGTGAGCAGTCGGCGTACGGCGGACGCGTCCGACAGCCGGGCCACCGCGTCGGCGAGCGCCCGCGGCACGGGAGTGACCGGAACGCCCTTCACCTGTACGGGAGTCGGCAGCCCCGCGGTCCGGGTCAGCCGCGCGAAGGCGGTGGAGCGCAGCCGCCGGGTGCGGGGGACGAGCACGTCGATGTGGTCGAGCGAGGACAGCGGGGGAGCGCCGGAGAAGCCGTGCAGCGCGAGGGCGGCGAGCCCGGTGACCATGGTGTCGGAGTACGGCGCGCGGTCGGGGGTGTGCTGCGCCGGCACGCCGTCCGGGCGGCCGCGCCGCTCGGGGGCCCGCCCCGAGTACAGCAGCACGGCGTGCAGCCGCTCCTCGTCGCTGGGCGGGCCGGGGTGCAGCAAATACACGCCCGGCAGCAACTGTTGCCAGGATCCGCCGGCCCGGCACTGCTCCGATACGGCGGCGGCGCCCACGCCGTGTGCCTTCAGCTGCGCCGAACTCATCAACTGCCGTTGGTTCTGGGTGAGGTGGCGCAGGGGGCGGGGGGACAGCGGGGCGGGGGTGTTCTGGTTCATGACCGGGCCATTCCCGCCCGGATCGCCCCCTCTAACCGCTGTTACACCCCCGTAGGAAACTCCGGACATCGTCGCCCTAAAGGTTCCCTCTCCACTTGCCGAAAACCCCAGGCGAACCCCGGGTTACGGCCCCGATTGCCAGAGTTCGGTAACACGCCCCCCCCGGCCCCGGGGCTCTGCCCCGGCCCCGGGGCTCCGCCCCGGACCCCGCTGCTCAATCGGCATTTCCAGCCCCGCCGGCGTTTGAGACGATCTTTCAAGCCCTGCCGGCGTTTGAGGCGCGGGGTCCGGGGCGGAGCCCCGAAGCCCCGTCGCCGCGCGACACCTCCGACTACCGGGCCGCGCCCCCGTCACACTCCTGCCCCCGCAGCGACCTCGCCAGGTCGTCCCGCGCCTCAAGCACAAGCCGCCGCAACGCAGGCGCCGCCTGCTCATGCGAGGCCAACCACGCATCCGTCGCGCCCAACGTCTCCGCAGAATCCTGCAACCCGGGGAAAAGCCCCCGCACCACATCCATCCCGATCTGAATCGACCGCTCCCCCCACACCCGCTCGATCACACCGAAGTACTTCTCCGCATACCCCGCGGTGAGCCCCCGCTGCGACGGCTGCTGGAACCCCGAAATCGTCGCCTCCACCAGCGCGTTGCTCAACGCGTCCGACTCCACGACCTGCGCCCAGGCCTGCGCCTTCACGGCCTCCGAGGGCCGCGCCGCGAGGCACCGCACCTGGTGCCGCTTGCCGGAGGCGGTGTCGTCCCGCGCCAGCTCCGCCGCGAGCACGCCCTCGTCCGCGACCCCGTACGTCGCGAGCGTCTCCAGGAACGCCCACCGCAGCTCCTGGTCGACGTCGAGCCCGTCGATCTTCGCGCCACCGGAAACGTCCAACAGCCCCCGCAGCAACTGCAGATCGGCCTCGCTGGAGGCGACCGCTCCGAAGAACCGCGCCCACGTCAACTGGTGCTGGCTCCCCGGCTCCGCGACCCGCAGCTCCGTGAGCGCTCCCTCGGCGAGCAGCCGCCCACCGGCCTCGCGCCACTCGGGCGCCGCGTAGTGCACGAGCGCCGAACGCGCCCACCCGTG
Source organism: Streptomyces sp. NPDC002790 (assembly GCF_040295505.1). Lineage (NCBI taxonomy): Bacteria > Bacillati > Actinomycetota > Actinomycetes > Kitasatosporales > Streptomycetaceae > Streptomyces > Streptomyces sp. NPDC002790. The sequence goes on from NZ_JBEOVM010000141.1 coordinate 4,235, forward strand.
CAGCGTCTGGAGCACCCCGATGTCGGACTCGCGGCCCGCGAACCGCAGCACGAGGTCGATGAAGTCCCGCGCCGGCATCAACGCGTCGCGCGTCGCGTTCCACAGCGCCGTCCAGCACAGTGCCCGTGCCAGGGGGTCGGACACGTCCCCGAGGTGCTCCCGGAGCGTCTCCAGCGAGCCCTCGTCGAAGCGGATCTTGCAGTACGTGAGGTCGTCGTCGTTGACGAGCACCAGGTCCGGAGCCTCGGCCCCGGCCAGCTCGCCCACGACCGTCCGCGGCCCGTCCACGTCCAACTCGGCGCGCGCGTACCGCTCGACCGCGCCCCCGGCCGCACGCCGGTACAGGCCCACGGCCACCCGGTGCGGCCGCAGTTCGGGATGCGAGGCCGCCGCCTCCTGCACCACCGCGAGTTCGGTGATCCGGCCCTCGGCGTTCAACGTGACCTGCGGCGTGAGGGAGTTGACGCCCGCGGTCTGCAGCCAGGACCGCGACCAGGCGCCCAGGTCGCGACCGCTCGTCTCCTCCAGCGCCGACAGCAGGTCGCCCAGCTCGGTGTTCCCGTAGGCGTGCCGCTTGAAGTACCGCCGCGCGCCTTCCAGGAACGCGTCCCGTCCGACGTACGCGACGAGTTGCTTCAGTACGGAGGCGCCCTTGGCGTACGTGATGCCGTCGAAGTTGAGCTTCGCGTCCTCCAGGTCCCGGATGTCGGCCGTGATCGGATGCGTGCTCGGCAGCTGGTCCGCCCGGTACGCCCACGACTTCCGGTTGTTGGCGAAGGTGATCCAGCCGTTCGTGAACCGCGTCGCCTCCACCATCGAGAACGCGCCCATGAAGTCCGCGAAGGACTCCTTCAGCCACAGGTCGTCCCACCAGCGCATGGTGACGAGGTCGCCGAACCACATGTGGGCCATCTCGTGCAGGATCACGTTCGCGCGCCGCTCGTAGGACGCCTGCGTGACCTTCCCGCGGAAGATGAACTCCTCGCGGAAGGTCACCATCCCCGGGTTCTCCATGGCGCCCAGGTTGTACTCGGGCACGAAGGCCTGGTCGTACTTCCCGAAGGGGTACGGGTAGTCGAAGTGGTCGTGGAAGAAGTCGAGGCCCTGCTTGGTCACCGTGAAGACGTCATCGGCGTCGAAGTACGGGGCGAGCCCCTTGCGGCACATCGCGCCGAGCGGGACGACGAGCTTCGACCCGTCCTCCAGCACGCGCTCGTACGAGTCCGTCACGTAGTGGTACGGGCCCGCGACGACCGCCGTGATGTACGTCGAGATCGGCTTGGTCTCCGCGAACCGCCAGACACCGTCGACCAGTTCGCCCGTACCGTTCGACCACGCGGTCCACCCCTCGGGGGCGTGCACGCTGAACCGGTACGGCGCCTTCAGGTCGGGCTGCTCGAAGTTGGCGAAGACGCGCCGCGCGTCGGCGGGCTCGTACTGCGTGTAGAGGTAGACCTCGCCGTCCTCGGGGTCGACGAAGCGGTGCATGCCCTCGCCGGTGCGGGAGTAGGCGCACTGGGCGTCGACGACCAGTTCGTTGTCCTCCGCCAGGCTCTCCAGCTGGATGCGGTTGCCGTCGAACACGGCCGCCGGGTCGAGGTCCTCGCCGTTCAGCGACACGGCCGTCACGGACGGCGCGATCAGATCGACGAACGTACCCGCCCCCGCCTCGTTCGACCGGAACCGGATCGTGGTCACGGAACGGAAGGTGCGCGGCCCCTCGCCGGCGAAGTCGCCGACCGCGGAGCGCAGGTCGAGCGCCACCTCGTACCCGTCGACGGACAGCAGACCCGCCCGCTCGCGGGCCTCGTCGCGGGACAGATTCTCACCGGGCACGGCGGCACTCCTTCGTGACGTAACTGTTCAGCCGCCTACGATCCTCGCACGCGCCTGAGACACCGGACATCGGGGAATGGACCGGGCGCGGACCGCGTTGCCGCAGCCGAGACCACCCGGTGAACCTTGAGGAGAGCCATGTCCACCACGGATGAGAAGACCCCCGTCGACTTCTGGTTCGACCCCCTGTGCCCCTGGGCCTGGATGACCTCGCGCTGGGTCCTGGAGGTCGAGAAGGTCCGCGACATCAAGGTCCGCTGGCACGTGATGAGCCTCGCGGTGCTCAACGAGCCGCGCGTCGACGAGCTGCCCGAGGAGTACCAGGAGATGATGCGCACCAAGGCCTGGGGCCCGGTCCGCGTCGTCATCGCCGCGCAGCAGGAGCACGGCCCGGAGGTCATCGGCGACCTCTACACGGCGCTCGGCACGCGTATCCACAACCGCGGCGAGGGCCCCACGAAGGAGGCCGTCGCCGGCGCCCTGGACGAGGTCGGCCTGCCGGCCTCGCTCCTCGACCACTGGGACGGCACGAAGTACGAGGAGGAGCTCCGGGCCTCGCACAAGGAGGGCATCGACAAGGTCGGCCAGGACGTCGGCACGCCGGTCATCGCGGTGCCGGGGGCCGACGGCAACCAGGTCGCCTTCTTCGGCCCGGTCGTCACCCCGGCGCCCAAGGGCGAGGAAGCGGCCAAGCTCTGGGACGGCACGCTCCTCGTCGCCTCGGTCCCGGGCTTCTACGAAATCAAGCGCACGCGCACGGTGGGCCCGATCTTCGACTAGTCCTCCTCGGGAGGCGGCAGCGTGTACGTCTCGTCTGCCTTCCAGCGGTGCCGCAAGGTGCGGCAGTCCTTCTTGGTGCACTTCCAGTAGGTGTGGCTCTCCGCACGCGTCAGCTCCGGCTTCTTCGTACGGAGCCACTCCTCCTGGGTCTTCGTGAGGTGCACGTGTTCCTCGTAGGAGCCGCACCCTTCGCAGTTCAGGTTCTGCGTGAACGCCATGCCATGACGTTCCCCCGGAACCACCCGTACCGACAGGCCCCCGTGAGTCACATCCTCACGGGGGCCCGTCCCTTTTCCGCCCGCCAGGCGTGAAGGTTGAGAAGACGATCACGAGGCGGGACGCATCACGCGGCGCCGGCTACGGCACCAGCAGCAGGTTGTACGCCCGCTCCTTCGCGGCCGCGTACCGCTTGGCCACGTCCTGCCAGTTGACGACCCGCCACATCGCCTCGATGAAGTCGACCTTCTGGTTCTTGTACTGCAGGTAGAACGCGTGCTCCCAGGCGTCGAAGACGAGGATCGGGGTCGAGCCCTGGCCGACGTTGCCCTGGTGGTCGTAGATCTGCTCGACGATGAGCCGCCCGCTCACCGGCTCGTACGCGAGGACGCCCCAGCCGGAGCCCTGCGTGGTGGCCGCGGCCTTCGTCAGCTGCGCCTTGAAGCCGGCGAAGGAGCCGAAGGACTCCGTCAGCGCGTCCGCCAACTCGCCCACACCGTCCGCGGCGAGCGGCTCGCCGCCACCGTCACCGGTCATGTTGTGCCAGTAGATGCTGTGCAGGATGTGGCCGGAGAGGTGGAAGGCGAGGTTCTTCTCCAGGCCGTTGATGGAGCCCCAGGACTCCTTGTCGCGCGCCTCGGCCAGCTGCTCGAGGGTGTCGTTCGCACCCTTCACGTACGCCGCGTGGTGCTTGTCGTGGTGCAGCTCGATGATCTGCGGGTTGATGACCGGCTCAAGCGCCGCGTAGTCGTACGGAAGCTCAGGAAGCGTGTACGTGGCCATGTCTCTCCGTGCCCTCCGACTGCTTATTGCAACTCTATTGCAAGTGCAGGCTAACAGCAGGAGTGTCGGCCGCAACGAAAGGACCCCCGGACCAAGTGGTCCGGGGGTCCTTTCGTGCTGAGCTCGTTGCGGTTACTTCTTCTCGGCCAACTTCTGCCGCGCGTACCCGACCGCCGCGAGGACGACCGCCAGGCCGCCCGAGAAGTACAGCTGGACCCGGGTGTCGTGCTCACGGGCCATCAGCACGAAGACGGCCACCATGCCGACGAGCGCCAGGATCGTGAGGTAGGGGTACGCCCACATCTTCACGACGAGCTTCTCCGGCGCCTCCCGATCCAGCTTGCGGCGCAGCACCAGCTGCGAGACGGCGATGAAGAACCAGACGACGAGGATGATCGCGCCGATGGTGTTGAGCAGCCAGGCGAAGATGTCGTCGGGGCGCCAGTAGCTGAGCAGCACGCACACGAAGCCGAAGACGGCCGACATCAGGACGGCGGCGCGCGGCACACCGCCCGTGACCTTGCCGATGACCTTCGGGCCCATGCCGCGGGCGACCAGCGAACCGGCCATGCGCGAGGCGCCGTAGATGTTGGCGTTCATGGCGGAGAGCAGCGCGACGAGGATGACCACGTTCATGATCTGGCCGGCCGCGGGGACACCCAGGTAGTCGAGCGTGGCGACGTAGGGGCCCTTGGTCGGGATCTCCTTCGCGGTCCAGGGCAGCAGGACCACGACGACCGCCATCGACCCGACGTAGAACAGGGCGATGCGCCACATCGCGGTGCGGACCGCCTTCGCGACGCCCTGGACCGGGTGCTCCGACTCGGCGGCGGCGATCGTCACGGTCTCGAGGCCGCCGTATGCGAAGACCGATGCGAGCAGGCCGACGATCAACCCCTCCGTGCCGTTGGGCATGAAGCCGCCGTGGCCGGTGAGGTTGGACATGCCGGGGGCGTCGGCGTCGGGCAGCACGCCGAGGATGGCCAGGATGCCGATGACGAGGAAGAGCACGATCGCGCCGACCTTGAGCGCGGCGAACCAGAACTCGAACTCGCCGAAGTTCTTCACGGCCGACAGGTTCGTGACCGTGAACAGCAGCATGAACAGCGCCACCCAGGCCCACTCCGGAACCCCGGGCACCCAGCCGTGCACGATGCCGGCCGCACCGATGCCCTCCAGGCCGACGGCCACACAGAGCAGGAACCAGAACGACCAGCCGGCGGTGAACCCGGCCCACGGCCCGATGCCCCGCTCGGCGTGCACCGAGAACGAACCCGAGGCCGGGTACGCGGCCGCCATCTCGCCCAGCATGCGCATCACGAGCATGACGAGCGCGCCGGAAATCGCGTAGGCGAGGATGATCGACGGGCCCGCGGCGGCGATCGCCGTGCCGGAGCCCACGAAGAGGCCCGCGCCGATCACGCCGCCCAGCGCGATCATGGAAAGATGTCGCTGCTTGAGGCCGTGCGACAGCGACGGCTCGGCCGGAGCCTGCTCGTCCGGTCGCGCGTCCGTACCCTCCGCAGGGGACTGCGCTGAGTTCCGAGACATGGGTGTGCCCTGTTCAGTAGCGGTGACGGTCCTGTCGGCCCTGATGTAAACGGTGCGTAAAACCGCCACAGTGTCCGTGCCCGGCCCGCTCATAGGGAATAGGTTTCCGGTATACGGACACGACGCTCACACGCCGCAATGATCATGTCGACGTTCGGTGAACGTGTGGATACCGCTCAGGCACGCCGCGCGCGCAACTCCCGTACGCCCGCGACCGCGAGGACGAACAGCGTCGCCCCGGTCGACCACAGCAGCTGCGGCCGCGCCGTCGCGTCGGTCAGCATCAGGCCGAAGACGGCCGCCATCGCGGCGATCGCCACCCAGGTCAGATAGGGGAACGCCCACATCCGCAACACGAGGCGCTCGGGGGCCTCCTGCTCGATGCGCCGCCGCAGGCGCAGCTGCGACACGGCGATCAGCGCCCACACGAACAGCAGCACCGCGCCGACCGAGTTGAGCATGTAGAGGAAGATCGTGTCCGGCCACTCCAGGTTGAGCAGGACCGAGAGGAACCCGAAGGCCACCGAGGCCAGGACCGCGCGGCGCGGCACCCCGCCACCGCTCACCTTCAGCAGCGACTTCGGCGCCTCGTCGCGCTCGGCCAGCGAGAAGATCATGCGCGAAGAGCCGTAGAGGTTGGCGTTGAGCGCGGAGAGCAGCGCCACGAACACCACGATGTTCATGATCTGCGCCGCCGACGGGACCCCGATCGAGTCGAGCACGGTGACGTACGGGCTGATCCCCGCCTTCTGCTCGGTCCACGGCAGCACGGTCACGATGACCAGCATCGAACCGACGTAGAAGAACAGGATCCGGTACACCGCGCTGCGCACCGCGCGCGCCACCGAGCGGGCCGGATCCTCGGACTCGGCGGCCGCGATCGTGACGACCTCCAGGCCGCCGAACGCGAAGACGACCGCGAGCACTCCGGAGACGACGCCCTCCCAGCCGTGCGGCAGGAACCCGCCGTCCCCGCTCAGATGGGAGAGGCCGACGGGATCCGTGTCCGGCAGGATGCCGAAGATCGCCAGCGTGCCGAGGATCAGGAACGCGACGATCGCGAAGACCTTCAGCGCGGCGAACCAGAACTCGAACTCGCCGAAGTTCTTCACCGCCGTCAGGTTGGCGACGGTGAACACGACCATGAAGAGCAGCACCCACGCCCACTGCGGGACGCCCGGCACCCACCCGTTCGCGATCTGCGCCGCGCCCGTCGCCTCGACGGCGAGCACCACGACGAGCATGAACCAGTAGAGCCAGCCCGCGCTGAACCCCGCCCACCTGCCGAGCGCCCGCTCCGCGTGCACCGAGAAGGAACCGGACGCGGGCATCGCGGCGGACATCTCGCCGAGCATCCGCATCACCAGCATCGCGAGCGCGCCCGCGATCAGGTACGAGACGACGATGCCGGGCCCCGCGACCGCGATACCGGCGCCCGAGCCGACGAACAGGCCCGCGCCGATGACCCCGCCGAGGCCGAGCATCGTGAGGTGGCGCTGCTTCAGCCCCGCGGAGAGTGGTTCGTCGTGCGTGGGGGGCATGGAGCTTCAGCCGATCTCGGATGTGCTGGTCGCGCGGGCGTGCGCGGTTTGGCGGGAACCTACAGTCTCCCGTTCAAGCACCTCCGCACGCAAAACGGACTCTCCCAGTGACGAGCATCACCTTGTACGGGGTGTACGCGCCGTTGTTTGTTCGGAGTCCACCAACACGGCGTGGGCCCCTTTGTCGACCGGCGACCGTGATCGGCCCAACTCCCCTGGGATAGCGTCACAAAGTCCCGTCCTGTCCTGCCCGACCGCAAGGTCCTCTCACTGAACGCGGAGTCCCCATGAGCACCGCCGCTGTCACGACCGCCCGCCCGGGCAAGGTCCTGGCCGACCTTCTCCCCGCCTCCCGCGCCAAAAACATCGCACTCGTCGTCGGTGGCGCCGCCCTCACCGGCATCGCCGCGCAGATCGCGATCCCGATCCCGGGCTCGCCGGTGCCGGTGACCGGACAGACCTTCGCCGCGCTGCTCGTCGGCACCGCGCTCGGCGCCCGCCGCGGCTTCCTCGCGCTCGCCGTCTACGCGCTCGCGGGCATGGCCGGCGTGCCGTGGTTCGCGGAGGGCGGCTCGGGCATGGCGATGGCCTCGTTCGGCTACGTCATCGGTCTGATGCTGGCCTCGGCCGCCGTCGGCGCGCTCGCCCGGCGCGGCGCCGACCGCTCGATGCTGCGCACCGCGGGCACGTTCCTGCTCGGCGAGGCGATCGTCTACGCGGTCGGCGTCCCGTACCTGGCCCTGTCCACGGGCATGGGCCTCACGGCCGCGATCGCCGCGGGCCTCACCCCGTTCCTCATCGGCGACGCCCTGAAGGCCGCCCTGGCAATGGGCGCCCTCCCCACGGCCTGGAAGCTCGCCGACAAGTAGAGGCCCCTCAACCAAATCAAGCCCCTGCGGCGATTGAGCAGGTCTTTCAAGCCCCGCGGCGGATGGGCCAATCAAGCCCCTGCGGCGATTGAGCAGCGGGGTCCGGGGCAGCGCCCCGAGACGTCAACCCCGGACCACCGCACCACTCAAGCGTTCCGCCGCTGCACCTTCTCGCGCACAAGCGCAACCACAACCACAAACGCCGCAACGAGCAACGACAGCAGAACCTGCTCCCGCCCCGCGTCATCCGTCAACATGTACACCAGCACAAACGAAATCGCCGCGATCGTCGCCCACGTCAGATACGGGAACAGCCACATCTTGACGACCAGCTTCTCCGGCTGATCCCGCAGAATCATCCCCCGCATCTTCAACTGCGTGAAACAGATGACGAGCCACACGAACAACGCGACGGCTCCGGAGGAGTTCAGCAGGAAGTTGAAGACGGTGTCCGGCCACTGGTAGTTGAACCAGACCGCGAGGAACCCGAAGACGACGGACCCGAGGATCGCGACCCGCGGCACACCCCGCGACGTGGTCTTCGCGAACGCCTTCGGCGCGTCACCGCGCTGCCCGAGCGAGAAGGCCATACGGGAAGCGGTGTACAGCCCCGAGTTCAGACACGACAGCACCGCGGTCAGCACGATGACGTCCATGACCTGCCCGGCGTGCGGAATGCCGATGGAGTTCAGAGCGGCCACATAGGACCCCTCCTTGACGATCGACGGATCGTTCCACGGCAGCAGCGTGAGCACGACGAAGATCGAGCCCAGGTAGAAGATGGCGATACGCCAGATCACGGAGTTCGTGGCCCTGGTGACCGCCTTCTGCGGGTTCTCGGACTCACCGGCGGCGAGCGTGACGATCTCGGAGCCCATGAAGGAGAAGACGACCATCAGGACACCGGTGAGGATCGCGCCGGGCCCCTTCGGGAAGAAGCCACCGGAATCGGTGAGATGCCCGAGACCGCTGCCCGGGTTGTCCGACCCCGGCAGCACCCCGAACACGGCGAGCAGCCCGACGATCACGAACGCCGCGATCGCGACGACCTTGATCCCGGCGAACCAGAACTCGAACTCTCCGTACGAGCCGACGGCCGCGAGGTTCACGACGGTGAGCACGACCATCACGATCAGCGCCCACCCCCACTGCGGGACGCCGGGTATCCAGTTGTTGAGGATCTTCGCGCCGGCGGTCGCCTCCACGGCGAGCACCACGACCCAGAAGAACCAGTAGAGCCAGCCGATGGAGAAACCGGCCCAGCGGCCGAGCGCCTGGTCGGCGTAGGCGGAGAAGGAACCGGACGAGGGCCGCGCGGCGGCCATCTCGCCCAGCATCCGCATCACGAAGACCACCATCGCGCCGACGAGGGCGTACGAGACGAGGATGGCGGGTCCCGCGGCGGCGATGCCGGAGCCGGAGCCGACGAACAGGCCGGCGCCGATGACACCGCCGATGGCGATCATGGACAGGTGCCGGTTCTTCAGCCCTGCCTTGAGCCCGTCACCTTCGCCGCCGGTGGGCGGCGTACCGGAGGATGGGGCCCCGGTGGTGGGGGACGACTGCGTGGTCATGCACGGGTCCTTACGTTTGCGCGGTAAACGTGCGTCCGCATTCAACGCACCCGGGGGCTCGGGTGGAAGCTTTGAGTCCGGATCGTTGTCAAGGGCACGACCAGGGGCGCGGCGGGCACCCGGACGCGGCTACCCGGCGCGTGTCGTGCCACACTCGGACCCATGCGCGTGTACCTCGGCTCGGATCATGCCGGCTACGAACTCAAGAACCACCTGGTCGAATGGCTCAAGGCCCACGGCCACGAGCCCGTCGACTGCGGGCCCCACATCTATGACGCCCAGGACGACTACCCGCCGTTCTGCCTCCGCGCCGCGGAGCGGACGGCGGCGGACCCCGACGCCCTCGGCGTCGTGATCGGCGGCTCGGGCAACGGTGAGCAGATCGCCGCGAACAAGGTGAAGGGTGTCCGTGCGGCCCTCGCCTGGAGCGAGCAGACCGCTGCGCTCGGCCGTGAGCACAACAACGCGAATGTGGTTTCCATCGGTGGGCGGATGCACACGGAGGCCGAGGCGACGAAGTTCGTCGAGATCTTCCTCTCGACGGCCTACTCGCACGAGGAGCGCCACCAGCGCCGCATCGACATGCTGTCGGCCTACGAGTCCTCCGGCGTCCTCCCCGCGATCCCGCCCCACCACCCCCAGCAGGACTGACCCCACCCGCGCTAGACGCCTCGGGGCTCCGCCCCGGACCCCGCTGCTCAATCGCCGCAGGGGCTTTAAATACCAACTCCCGCGGCTCGTGAAATGCCAACTCCCGCGGCTCTTGAAACGCCAAGCGCCGCGGGACTTGATCTGTCGATCGCCGGCGGGGCTTGATCCATCAAGCCCC
>NZ_JBEOVM010000142.1:0-14095 GCF_040295505.1 Streptomyces sp. NPDC002790
CGGGGGGGGGGGGGGGCCCCCCCGGCCCCGCCGCGGGCGGTTGGGGGGGCGGGGCCCCCCCGGTGGGGGGGGGCGCCCTCTTCGTTGGTCGTCCGTAGTGGGGGCCGGTACGCGTGGGGGCCGGTAGGCGCTGTGGCCGGACCGCGTGGGGGCCTGGTCCGTGCTGTGGCCGGCCCGTGCTGTGGCCGGCCCACGTGGTGGCCGGCACGCGCTGTGGCCGGACCGCATGGTGGCCTGGCCCGTACTGTGGCCGGACCGCGTCGTGGCCTGGCCCGTACTGTGGCCGGACCGCATGGTGGCCTGGCCCGTACTGTGGCCGGCCCGCGTCGTGGCCTGGCCCGTACTGTGGCCGGCCCGCGTCGTGGCCTGGCCCATACTGTGGCCGGACCGCGTCGGGGCCTGGCCCGCGTAGTGGGTTCAGTCCGCCAGGAGGCGCTTGACCGTGGAGGCCACGCGGCCGCCCTCGGCGCGGTCCGCGACCTTCGGCTTCACGATCTTCATGACCTGGCCCATGGCCCTCGGCCCCTCGGCACCCGCCGCCTTCGCCTCCTCGACCGCCTGCGCGACGATCTGCTCGAGCTCGGCGTCGGACAGCTGCTGCGGCAGGTACTCGGCGAGCACCACGCCCTCCGCCTCCTCGCGGCTCGCGGACTCGGCGCGGCCCGCCTTCTCGAAGGCCTCGGCCGCCTCGCGGCGCTTCTTCGCCTCCTTGGCGATCACCTTCTGCACCTCGTCGTCCGTCAGCTCACGCTTCTCGGTGCCCGCGACTTCCTGATTGGTGATCGCGGAGAGGGTCAGCCGGAGCGTCGAGGAGCGCAGCTCGTTGCGCTCCCTGATCGCGGCGTTGAGGTCGTCCTGCAGCTTCGACTTGAGCGTGGTCATGACGTGATTGTCGCAGGTGCGCAAGGACCAACGCCCGCCGATTTCCGCCGCGGTGCGGGTCTGACACGATGGGACTCATGCGCGCTCGATACGGGACTCCCCTGAAGACCTCCCTGAAGGTGACGGCCGGCATCGCGGCGGCGGGCGCCGCCGGGGTGATCTACTCGGCGGGCTTCGAGGCCCGCTCCTTCCGTCTCCGACGGGTCACGGTCCCGGTCCTGCCTGCCGGTATGCGCCCGCTGCGGGTCCTCCAGGTCTCCGACATCCACATGGTGAGCGGGCAGAACAAGAAGCGCCGCTGGCTGCAGTCCCTCGCGGGCCTGCGCCCCGACTTCGTCATCAACACAGGCGACAACCTGTCCGACACGGAGGGCGTCCCCGAGGTCCTCGACGCCCTCGGCCCGCTGATGGAGTTCCCCGGCGCGTACGTCTTCGGGTCCAACGACTACTACGGCCCCAAGCTCCTCAACCCGGCCCGCTACCTGAAGCAGCAGATGTCGGGCAAGCACGGACTGAACGGCAACGCCCCCGTCGTCGGCGCCATCCACAACCCGTGGGAGGACCTGCGCGATGCCTTCGACGCGGCCGGCTGGCTGAACCTCACGAACACGCGGGGCGCGTTGAAGGTGGCGGGCGTGGAGATCGGCCTCACCGGCCTGGACGACCCGCACATCAAGCGCGACCGGTACGCGGAGGTGGCCAGCGGCCCGCTGTCCGGCCCGGACTTCTCCATGGGCGTGGTGCACGCCCCGTACCTCCGCACGCTCGACGCCTTCACCGCGGACGGCTACCCGCTGGTCCTCGCGGGCCACACCCACGGCGGCCAGCTCTGCATCCCCTTCTACGGGGCCCTCGTCACCAACTGTGACCTGGACACGGACCGCGTGAAGGGCCTGTCCACGCACGAGGCGGAGGGCAACACGTCCTACCTCCACGTCTCGGCGGGCTGCGGCACCAACCGCTACACCCCGGTCCGCTTCGCCTGCCCGCCCGAGGCGACGCTACTGACGCTGGCCCCGAGGGCGGCGTGAGGGCGGCCGCCCAAAACCGGATTTCGCCTCAGGCCGACAGTCCGCTAAAGTAAACGACGTCGCCGCGACCTGCATCACCGCAGAGAACGGAACAACGACATCGGGGTGTGGCGCAGCTTGGCAGCGCGCTTCGTTCGGGACGAAGAGGTCGTGGGTTCAAATCCCGCCACCCCGACAGTGAAACACCAGGTCAGGCCCGGTACTGAGAAATCAGTACCGGGCCTGACCTGCGTTCGGGGGCCAATGGGGGAGCCACCTCGCGTCACTCCCCGTGCCAGACACGCTCCAGATCCACCAGTTCCACGTCCGGACGGGCGCTTGCCGCCTTGGTCAGGTTCGCGTCGAAGCCCGAGCGACCGAAGAGGAGGAGTTTCGCTCCGTCGGCCGGGACGCCGCGGGCGAGCAGCAACCCCTTGATGCGGTCGAGGCGTTCGAGGTCGGGCAACGTGCGAGCGCGGTCGGACGACTTGGCCTCGCCGATCGCCCGGACGACGGGAGCGCCGGCCTGTCGGCGCTCTCCCTCGGCGAGGGCCACGACGTCGAGTTCGTGCTGTGCGCGGCCCGCGCTGTCGTTCACCACGGTGCTGCCGACCTCGCCGGTCGGGCCGCCCTTCGTACCCTCCGCGGCATGGCGGGCCGTCCATTCGCGGGCCAGTTACTCGAAGGACGGGCCGAGGATCTGCGCGCTGACGGTGCGCGCGGCGGCCTTCCACGCCGGGGCTGCTTTGCGTTCCTCGAAGGCTGCCAGGCGTGGCACGGTGACCAGTTGGTGCAGGCGTACCACCGGGTCGGCGAGGCGTAGTACGGGGCGGCGCTGGAGCAGCAGGTCCTCGTCCTTGACCAGGAAGCCCGAGGTGATCAGGACATCGAGCGGGTGGTGCAGGCTGCGCTGGTCGCGGCCGATCGCGGCGGCGACCTTGGAGGGGCTGGTCGCACCGGCCGCGACCGCCCCGAGGGCCGACAGGTACAAGGCCCGGTCCTGGATCCGCGGGTCCTCCCGCAGCAGGTACCCGGTTTCACCGAAGAGTGCGTGGCTGGGGTTGAAGACGGTGGCGAGCAGTAGTTCGTCGAGGTCGGAACGGCTCTGCGGGGAGGCGTTGCCGAGCAGGTCGCGGTAGCCGGGGGGGGGCCGCCGAAGTAGGCGTACGTACGGAATGCGTAATTGGCCCCCGCGTCATCGCGTGACCGTTGCGTCCCCTCAGCAGGTCAGCCCTTGGCCAGGCGGGTGATGCGCTTGCCGTCCTCGTCGCAGGGCAGTTCCGCGTTCTTGTCGTGGGCGCGGAGGTCGCGGGTGGCCTGTTTCTCCACGTCGGCGATGGCCGTGGGCTGCACGTCGACGATGCCGCCGAAGGGGCGGTCGACGTCCCGGATGATGCACAGGGTGGCCGTCAGCAGCGCCGTGATCAGGGTGAGCGCGATCAGCTGGCCGCGGTTGTTCTTGCGCGGCAGGCAGATGCCGAGCGACACCACCGTGAGGGCGAGGGTCGCCAGCAGGAACCAGAAGATGGCGCTGGGGATGCTGGCGGTCGACTGGGTGAGGCGCTCCGAGCGCTCCTCGGAACGCTTGGTGTCGGCGCTGACCAGCATGCCGAAGGCCGGTTCGCCCTCCAGGGGACGGAAGTTGTGGCGCATGTCGGTGGACCACACGCTGGGTGCCTTCGAGCCGTTCCCGTTGCCGTCGGACATGGTGGGCCATTCCTGGACGCGGACGGCACGGGCGTAGCAGACGGCGTCGGACTGGATGGCCGCTCGCTGCTTGCCCTCGGCGTACTCGGCGGTCTCGACGATCTGGTCCAGGGCGCGGGACTCACCCCGCGAGGACACCTCGGCCTTGCCGTACGAACCGTTGGCGGTCACCAGGACGAAGGCCAGCAGCAGGACGGTCAGAGTGAGCAAGGGGGCGACGAGGTCCTTGACCGCCATGCCGCTGTCGTCGTCCTCGGTCAGCAGCCTCGGCCGCAGGAATCGGTTGGCCGCGAGCCCCGCGATCAGGGCGAGCGCGGCGACGACGATGGCGGTGACCACGGCTGAGTACCTCCAGAAGACAGGAATGCGGTGCTCCCTGTCATGGAGCACCGCATTCCTGTCCTGACCGTTGGCGCCCTCCGCGTACAGCGGAGCGCCTCACTCACCCTCTATCGAGCGACAGGGCTTCCCCCGGAAAGCGGCGGCGGGCGGCCAGTGAGCAGCTCGGTGAGCAGCCCCGTGAACAACAACAGTGCCCGGGAAGCCGAAGCCGTCCCGGGCACTGTTCGTCCGAACCGAGTCCGAACTGATTCCGGCTGGTCAGCCGTTGACGCAGGCGTTGCCGGCGGTCGGGTTGAGCAGGGCAACCAGGTTGAGCGAGTTGCCACAGGCGTTGATCGGGACGTCGATCGGAACCTGGATGACGTTCCCGGACAGCACGCCGGGGCTGTTCTGGGCCACACCGGTGGCGCTGGCGCCGTCGGGGCCGTCCACCGCGGAGGCCATGGCAGCGGATCCCATAACAGCGGTCCCGGCCAGCACGGCCGCGGCCGCGAAGGTGCGAAGACGCATCGTTGCTCCCTTGAGAGGTGAGGGAATATGACGCGCCAATCAGACCGCAAAGCTGCCCTAAACCATGATAATTGGGCCAATGGAGGGCGCGTCCATCAGCTCGCCCAGCAATCGCATCAGCGGGTCACGCGCGCACGCGCCGGATGGGCAGCAGGCAGTGCGCGGCGGCCATGAGGGTCTCCTCGTCGCCCGCGAACTCCTCCAGCTCCTTCTCCGTGACCGGGGACCCGGGGGTCGCGGTGGGCCAGACACGCGTGGTGAACAGGAAGTACGCGCTCTTGCGGGCCTCCGCCGCCGCCAGCCACTCGGGCGGCACGGGGCACTGGGCGTTCAGGAGCGGCATGGTGACGACGGCCTGGCCCGCCTCGACCAGCAGGGACACGGGGAAGCTGGGGCGGCCCGACGCGTCGTGGACGGTGGTGCCCACGGTGAGGCCGTTGGTCTCCAGGAGGCCGCGCACGGCCGCTTCCGCGGCCTGCGGACCTGCCGGGGAATCTCCCATGGAGTAGGCGAGGAGAAAGGGAATGTCGCCCTGCCCGTCGGAGTGTTCTCCACTCCAGGCGATGACCGCCAGAGTTCCCAGGTCGGCTGCTCGAAATGCGGGGCCATTGCTCACAGTTGAAGTCATCGAAGAAGCCTAGCCAGCGGCGGTTGGCGGACCGGCCACCGTTCACTCATTTGGCGGAACGCACTCCGAGGAGGAAATGAGGAGCAAATACCGAAGGCCGGTTCGGGAACCCGGAGTTCCGAACCGGCCTTCGACGCGTGGCCCGCCGTACGAACCTACTGGCCGACGGGGAGACCGCCGAGCATGCTGCCGCCACCGGAGCCGGAGCCGCTCTCGTTCAGCCCGTCGACGGCGCCCGAGACGGCGCTGACGGCGCCCCCGTCGTTCTTCGGGTCGAGCAGGTTGCTGTCCACCGGCGCGACGTCGAGCGTCGGCTGGCTGGTGATCGTGTTCACCGCGCCGTTCAGGCTCATCGGAGTGAGGTCCGAGGCAAATGCCGGAGCGGCGGCGCCGACAATCGCCATCGACCCGGCGACAACGGCAGCGGTCTTCAGAACCTTCATTGTTTATGCCTTCCCTCGACAACTCGCGTCATCGGTTTGGAAAATTCGCTTCTGTTTGCCCAACGAGCGTCTCGACCCGGGGGAAACGGCCGCACAACGGAACAGCCGCCCCTCAAAGAGGGGCGGCTGCGGAAGAGTCGGGCTTGGCCCGTCAGTCGTTGGCGCAGGTGTTGCCGAACGTCGGGTTCAGCAGGCCGATGACGTCGACGGTGTTGCCGCAGGCGTTGACCGGCACGTGCACGGGAACCTGGACGGTGTTGCCCGAGATCACGCCGGGGGAGTTGGTGGCAGCGCCCTGCGCGCCGGAGTCGGCGGCGGCGACGCCGGCCGAGCCGGCCATGGCAGCGGCGGCCATTGCGGAAAAGACGACTGCCTTCGCGGTACGCGACATGAAGCATGCTCCTTGGAGGTCGTTCTGTTCGGCCAGCGCGGGTGCCTGGCACGTGGTGCAACGGGGCGGCCGTGCAAGGGGTTGCGGCTCCGAACGGGTGACTGGCCGTCCTACAGCCCCTTTGGGGTGACGTCGTGAGCGAACGGGTGAACCGGTTCTTCCGGGGCGACGGGCCGATGGTCCACTGAGGGCCGTCATGAGATTGGCCGCGCCGCCTTCCTGTCAGCCGTCGGCTCCACGCCGTTGGGAGGGTGGCCCCCGACCCGGGCGCCCCGTGATTCCTCCGGCCCGGCGCCCCATGACAGAGCTCGGGCCGCCGGCGAATGAGGAAAGCCGGCGGCCCGAGCCTTGTGCGCGTTCGGCCGATCAGCCGTTCTGCACACCGTTGCCGGCGAGGACCGGGATGTCACTCAGGATGTGCGACAGCGGCTCGTCGCCCTTGGCCTGGGTGGAGTTCTCGGTGCACTGCTGGTTCTGCGGCGCCGACAGGATCGGCACGTCCTGGACCGCGACCGGCACGAGGCCGACGAGCGAACCGACGTTGCCCTTGACGGGCAGGCCGACGCAGGGCTTGTTCAGGGAGCCCTGGACGAGACCGAGCTGCGGGCTCATGTCACCAGCGGTGGCGGAGTTGCCGTAGGTCTGCGACGAGCCGTTGCCGCTGGTCGAGGTCGTGCCGTGGTCGTCGCCGATAGCAAGCGCCTGCGGGGCGGCTGCGGCGGAGACACCGACGACGGAGACGGCGACCGCTGCGGCGGCCATGGCCTTCTTGAGCATGGTTCTGTTTCCTTTTCTGACGGGCACCGGTTACTGCACTGAGCGCAACTGCGAAGGGCGGAAATGGTTCCGCATATCCACCCGTTCGGTCAGGCATCACCCCCCGCTCGATCACCCGTGCCCCCGCCACACAGCCCGCACTGGCGAGATTTTCATTTCATCGAACCAAGCCAGGACTCGGAATCGATCGGATCCACTTCCGAGTGAACGTGAGCAACCGATGGCGAGATGCGGAGTTGATACAAGTGCTTCCAGACGGAAAATGAAGGGGAATTTCCTCATGCTGAAGAAGGCCATGGCTGCCGCGGCGGCCACCGCTTCGCTCGTCGGTATCGCGGCCGCCGCCGCCCCGCAGGCCCTGGCCGTCGGCAACGACGGTGGGACCACGTCCGAGAGCGGCAACAACGCCTCGCAGACGTACGGCAACTCCGCCACGTACGGCAACATGAGCCCGCAGATGGCGCTGATCCAGGGCTCCCTGAACAAGCCCTGCATCGCCCTGCCGGCCAAGGCCAACGTCGGCTCGCTCGTCGGTGTCGTGCCGGTCTCCGTCCAGGACATCCCGATCCTGTCGGCCCCGCAGAACCAGCAGTGCACCGAGAACTCCACCCAGGCCAAGGGTGACGAGCCGCTGTCGCACGTTCTGGACGACATCCCGGTCCTCTCCGGCAACGGCGCCGGCAACAACTGAGGACCCGTTGTATGAATCGGGCCGCCGCACCGGCGGCCCGGTTCGCTGTTCCGGTCCCGGCGTCGGCCGGGAATTCAGGTAGCTGTACGAGCCTTTTGATCCGCTGCGTCCGGATGTTCGGGAGGTCGCGCACAGTGCCGAATTTCCTGCGATTGGCTCGCGCGGGAATGGTCCGAACGGGTTTCGGTCCGCAACTGCCCGGAATGCAATCCAGTTGACCAAACGTAGCTCCGCATCCGGAGCGCGCGTATCGAAAGGGAACCACCCCATGAAGAAGCTCTTCGCAGCCGCGACGATCGCTGTTTCCGTCGCCGGCCTCTCGGCCGTGGCCGCCCCGTCGGCGCTCGCCATCGGCGACGACCAGGGCACGACGTCCACGAGCGGCAACGGCTCGTCGCAGACCTACGGCAACTCCGCCACCGCCGGTGACATGAGCCCGCAGCTCGGCCTCGTCCAGGGCTCCCTGAACAAGCCCTGCATCGGCCTGCCGGCCAAGGCCAACGTCGGCTCGCTCGTCGGTGTCGTGCCGGTCTCCGTCCAGGACATCCCGGTCCTCTCGGCGCCGCAGAACCAGCAGTGCACCGAGAACTCCACCCAGGCCAAGGGTGACGAGCCGCTGTCGCACATCCTCAGCGACATCCCGGTCCTCGCGGGGAACGGCACCGGGAACCGCTGAACGGACTGAGGGGCGGTCGCCGGAACGCGCGGCCGCCCCTCTCCGTACGGCATCCCGTACGCCAGGCACGACGAAGGCGGTGGACCGATCCGGTCCACCGCCTTCGGCTTGCGTTCGCGCGCTACTGGACCGCGGGGATCAGGCCGGTGACCGGCGCCACGAGGTCGGTGACCTGGTGCAGGTCGTTCAGGTGGTTGAGCCCGGAGAGCTGTTCAGCGGTGCTGGGCAGCTGCTCCTGCTGGTCCGCCGGAATCGCCATCGTGGACAGCGAGTCGAGGGCTCCGGTGGGTGAGATGGGTTCGGCGGCCTGGGCCGCGGGGGCGGTGGCTGCGGCGGCGCCGACGGCGAGCAGGACAGCGCTGAGGGCACGTCGAGTTGAGATCATGCCGGGTTAACGGTGTGGTTGCCGTGGCGGATACGGGGTGCGTGGTGCGCCCACCCGTGAGGGCCAATCGTTCGAGCGGTCGGCGTTCGGGTGCGGTCGTTGGTTGCCTACGTCTCGGGGCTCTGCCCCGGACCCCGCGCCTCAATCGCCGGCGGGGCTTAATAGGCCCAGCCGCCGCCAGGCTCAAGGCAGCTTCAGCCCCCGTGCCCGCAGCCACGGAAGTGGGTCGATGCCTGAGCCGAACTGGGGGGTGACGCGGACCTCGAAGTGCAGGTGCGGGCCGCTGACGTTGCCGGTTGCGCCGGAGAGGGCGAGGGTCTCGCCAGCCCTCAACCGCTCCCCCGTCGTCACACCGATCCGCGACAGGTGCGCGTACTGCGTGTAGTAGCCGTCGGCGTGCCGGAGGACCACCTGGTTCCCGAAGCCGTCGCCGCAGCCCGTGAAGACGACGGTCCCGGCGCCGACCGCGTGCACCGGCGTCCCCGTGGGGACGGCGAAGTCCTGGCCGGTGTGCGTGTGCGCCCACAGCCGGCCGCCCGAGCCGAAGCCCGCGGACAGCGTCGCCGGGCTCACCGGCTTCACCCAGGTCCGCCCCTTGCCGGCCCGCTTGTGCCCGTTGTGCCCGCCGATGTCGCCGTGCGCGCAGTTCCCGCCGCCCGTCGGCATCGGCCCCGCCGCGAGGACCCGCGCCCGCCGCACCTCCGCCTCGGCCCTCGCGAGTTTCGCCTCGATGTCGTCGCGGGCGGCCGAGCGGCGCCGTTCCTGCGCCTTGAGCCCCTTCACGAGGCGGGCGGACTCGGCGCGCCGGTCGGCGACCCGGTCCCTGGACTCGGTGACGCGGTCGGTGAGCTGCCGGGCGGCGCGGTCGCCGCGGCCCGCGAGGACGGTGGCGTCGAGGGCTCGCCGCGGGGAGGAGGAGGTGAGCAGCGGCAGCATCGTGCCGAGGCCCGAGGCCCCGCGGTACTCGCTGCGCGCCTGGCGGCCGAGGGTGGCCCTGAGCCCGTCGAGGCGGCGCTGCTCGGCGCGCTGGCGCCGGGTGACGTCGGCGAGCCGGCGCTCGCCCTTGCGGACGGCGGCCCGCGCCTTCTCGTGCGCCGCGACGGCGTTCGACGCCTCGCGCATCAGGCTCTCGGCCCGCGCCGACAGTGCGGCGGGTCCGTCGTCGTGCGTCCCCTCGGCAACGGACCGGCCCGCCGCCCCGGTCAAGGTCACCGCGCACAGCAGTGCGGCCACACACACTCCACGTACACATCGCATCGGCCGACTGTCGCAAAAATGGTCGAAACGGGCGGGAATCTGGTCGCCGAACGGCCTCAGTGTACCCTTAATGGAGCAAGCGAAGGGGAGTAGCCCCGCGAACCGGTCGTCGACACACTGGAACCCCCGGGTTCCCGGTGGCCGGGCTCGGACCGCCTCGGCGGGACGGGTGGGCGAGACCTTCGACCAGGCAGAACACAGCGCACGTACGCATCACGCATACGTGTGTCCGCTGCCGGGTCGAGTGGTCCTCCCTACGCAGCGGGCGGGGGCCGCACGGACCCGGCCCGTACAGAAAGCGTCCCCATGGACCTCGATCCCCTGGCGATCGTCACCGCCTTCGGGCTGATCTTCCTCGCCGAACTCCCGGACAAGACCATGTTCGCCTCACTGGCCATGGGCACCCGGATGAAGCCCCTGTACGTCTGGTTCGGCACGTCGGCCGCGTTCCTCGTGCACGTCGCGATCGCCGTCGGCGCGGGCTCGCTGCTCGGCCTCCTCCCCGGCTGGATCGTGAAGGTCGTCTCCGGCCTGATGTTCCTGTTCGGCGCGTTCATGCTGCTGCGCGGCGGCGACGAGGACGGCGAGGACGAGACGGGCCCGAAGACCGTCACCGGTTTCTGGCCGGTCTTCGGCACCGCGTTCATGGCCGTGTTCATCAGCGAGTGGGGCGACCTCACGCAGATCACCACCGCCAACCTGGCCGCCACGAACGGCACATGGTCGACCGCGATCGGCTCGTGGGCGGCCCTGATGTCCGTGTCCGCGCTCGCCCTGGTCGCCGGGCGCTTCATCGCCAAGCGGGTGCCGCTGAAGACCGTGCAGCGGGTGGGCGGTTTCTGCATGCTGGCGCTGGCCGTGTGGTCGTTCGTCGAGGTGTTCACCGGCTGACGTGCCGCCCGCGTACGCCCCGCGCACACCCCTTGTGGATACGCGAACGTATCGAATACGTTCGCGTATCCGACCGGGGAGGCGAGGATGCCCGTCACCAAGCGGCGTGCGCGGACGCGGCAGCGGCTGCTCGACGCCGCGCTCGACGTGTTCGCAGAGGAGGGCTTCGGGCGCTCCACCGTCGAACAGGTCTGTGAGCGCGCGGGATTCACCCGCGGCGCTTTCTACTCGAATTTCTCCTCGCTCGACGAGCTGTTTCTCGCCTTGTGGGAAGAGCGGTCCGCGCGGATGCTCGATGACGTGCGGAACGCTCTCGCCGGTGTCGACCCGGAAGATCCCGAGGCCGCCGTGCGGTCCGCGATCGACGCCACCCCCGTCGACGACGCCTGGTTCCGGATCACCGCCGAGTTCACCGCGCACGCGCTGCGCAATCCGGACTTGCGCCGCGTGATGGCCGCCCGCGAGGAGGCCATCCGCGACGCGATCCTTCCGGTGTTCGTGGCCGCGCTCGGCCGGCTCGGCCGCCGGGTCACCGACGAACGGGCCCTGGGCGACGCCCTGGTGGCCGTGCACGACGGGACCACCGTGCAGGTCCTGCTGCAGCCGGACGACGCGGCCGTACGGGCCCGTCGCGAGGCTCTCTTCATGAACGTACTGGACGCCTACAGCACACCGTTGGAGAGCGCATGAGTGACACCAAAGCCGATGCCGCCGATGTCATCGTCGTGGGAGCCGGGCTCGCCGGGCTCGTCGCGACGTACGAACTCACCCGCGCGGGCAAGCGAGTTGTGCTGGTCGACCAGGAGAACGAGGCCAACCTCGGGGGCCAGGCGTTCTGGTCGCTCGGCGGGCTCTTCCTCGTCGACAGCCCCGAGCAGCGGCGGATGGGCATCAAGGACTCCTACGAGCTCGCCCTCGCCGACTGGCTCGGCTCCGCCGGATTCGACCGCGAGGACGAGGACCACTGGCCGCGCAAGTGGGCCGAGGCGTATGTGCGGTTCGCGGCCGGGGAGAAGCGGGACTACCTGTACGGGCTCGGGCTGAAGGTGACCCCGAACGTCGGGTGGGCCGAGCGCGGCTCCGGGACCGCGACCGGGCACGGGAACTCCGTGCCGCGCTTCCACCTCACGTGGGGGACGGGGCCCGAGGTCGTGCGCGTCTTCCGTGAGCCGGTTCTGGCGGCCGCCGAGCGCGGGCTCGTCGACTTCAAGTACCGGCACCAGGTGGACGAGTTGATCGTCGAGGACGGCGCCGCCGTCGGCGTGCGCGGGTCGCTGCTCGAACCCTCCGACGCCGCGCGCGGTGTCGCCTCGTCCCGCGACACCGTCGGCGACTTCGAACTGCGCGCGAAGGCCGTGATCGTCACCTCGGGCGGCATCGGCGCCAACCACGAACTGGTCAGGAAGAACTGGCCAGTTGAGCGCATGGGCGCCGCCCCCGAGTCCATGGTCACCGGCGTCCCCGCCTACGTCGACGGGCGCATGCTGGAGATCGCCGAGGGCGCCGGCGCCTCCCTCGTGAACCGCGACCGCATGTGGCACTACACCGAGGGCCTGAAGAACTGGGACCCGATCTGGCCCGACCACGGCATCCGCATCATCCCGGGCCCCTCCTCGCTGTGGCTGGACGCGGAGGGCAAGCGGCTGCCCGCGCCGCTCTTCCCCGGCCACGACACCCTCGCGACCCTCAAGCACATCACCGGGACCGGGCACGACCACACGTGGTTCATCCTGACCCGTGCCATCGTCGAGAAGGAGTTCGCGCTCTCCGGGTCCGAGCAGAACCCCGACATCACCGGCAAGGACCTGAAGCTGGTCCTCCAGCGCGTGAAGAAGGGGGCGCCCGGACCGATCCAGGCCTTCCTCGACAAGGGCGAGGACTTCGTCGTACGGCGGAACCTGAAGGACCTCGTCGCCGGGATGAACGAGCTGACACCGTCAACTCCCATTACATACGAGCAGGTTGAGAGCGAGATCGTCGCGCGCGACCGGGAGGTCGACAACGGGTACTCCAAGGACCTCCAGCTGATGGCGGTCCGCAACGCCCGCTCGTACCTCTTCGACCGCCTCACCCGCGTCGCCAAGCCGCACCGGCTGCTCGATCCGGCGCAGGGCCCGCTGATCGCCGTACGCCTGCACGTACTGACGAGGAAGACCCTGGGCGGTCTTGAGACCAATCTCGACTCGCAGGTCGTGCGGCCCGACAAGTCCGTCTTCGAAGGGCTGTACGCGGCCGGGGAGGTCGCCGGGTTCGGCGGTGGCGGCGTGCACGGGTACAACGCGCTCGAGGGCACCTTCCTCGGCGGCTGCATCTTCTCCGGCCGCGCCGCCGGGCGCGCGCTCGCCCGGAGCCTCGCGTGAGTACGCGGGGCACGGCCCTCGTGACAGGGGCCTCGTCGGGCATCGGGTCCGCGGTCGCGGCGGCGCTCGTGAAGCGCGGCTACAAGGTGTACGGGACGAGCCGGGACCCCCGGAAGGTCGTCTCGCCGGTGCCGGGCGTGGAGTACCTGCCGCTCGACCTCGCCGACGAGGAGAGCATCGAGACCCTCGCGCGCTCGGTCGGCGAGGTCGACGTGCTCGTCAACAACGCCGGGGAATCGCAGAGCGGCCCGTTCGAGGAGCTGCCGATGGACGCGGTGCGGCGGCTGTTCCAGCTGAACGTCTTCGGGGCGGTGCGGCTGAGTCAGCTGCTGCTGCCGGGGATGCGGGAGCGGCGGCGGGGGCGCGTGGTGATGGTGGGGTCCATGCTGGCGAGTTTCCCGCTCGCGTACCGGTCCTCGTACGTCTCGTCCAAGGCCGCGATCAAGGGCTTCGCGCACGCGGCGCGGCGCGAGTACGCCCCGTACGGCGTCGGGATCACGACGGTCGAGCCGGGGTCGATCGCGACGGGGATCAGCGAGCGGCGCACCCAGTACGTGGCGGACGGCTCGCCCTTCCGCGCCGCCTACGACACGATGCTCGCCGCCCTCAACTCCAATGAGGCGCACGGGATCTCGGCCGAGAAGGTCGCCGCGAAGGTCGTCTCGGCCATCGAGGCGGGGCGGCCGAGGCCGCTGTACGCGGTGGGCAGCAGCGCGCCCCTCGTGTTCGCGCTGCGCCGCGTGCTGCCGCGCTCCGCGGCGGAACGGATGGTGGCCAGGAGGCACGGGCTGAAGTAGGGGTTCCGCCGCCGGAATCGCTGCCGCGAATGTGCGTGCGGGCTGTTCCGGGGTGGGCCGCTCGGGCGTACATTCGCTTCACCGTCGCGGCATGCACGGTCGGGGGATGAATTGCGTCGGTGCTTTTCATCCTTTGGTCGTGGTGTTGTGGGCGGCTAGCAGGCTCGGTACAGCGGGAGCACCTGCGAAGGCCGGCCCGGCCGCTCCCCCCGGAACTCCGGCCGGGCCCGGCTGTTCCGCCCACCCGGCGCCGTCCTCCGCCCTCGGGGCTCCGCCCCGGACCCCGCTGCTCAATCGCCGCAGGGGCTTAAAGATGCTGCTCAATCGCCGGCGGGGCTTGATAGATCA
>NZ_JBEOVM010000143.1:0-13965 GCF_040295505.1 Streptomyces sp. NPDC002790
CTCCGCCCCGGACCCCGCTGCTCAGTCGCCGCAGGGGCTTGATGGGGGGCGCTGCCCCGGGAGCCACAAGTGACGAACCCCTGACGGGGGGCCGAAACCCCTGGTATCCGGCCCCCCGTGATGCTGGAATCGCAACGTGACCCCGAACCAAGGCCCCCCGGTAGGCCGACGGCTAATCCTCGGAATGCTGGGCGCGGGAGCGCTCACCGTGGCCGCCGCCCCCACCCTCCAACACGCCTTCGAAAGCCTCGCCCAGAAGGACCCCACCGGCCTCACCGGCGTACTGCCGAACGGCGGCGGCTTCCGCTACTACTCGGTCGCCGCCTCCGTCCCCCACAAGAGCGCCGAGACCTACCGCCTCAAGGTCGACGGCCTGGTCGACCACCCGTCGACGTACACGCTCCCCGGACTGAGGGCGCTGCCGCAGACCCGCCTCGTCCGCGACATCCAGTGCGTCACGGGCTGGCGGGTCCCGCACACGCCCTTCGAAGGTGTACGGCTCTCGCGGATCCTGGACGCCGCGGGGGTGCGCCCCACCGCCAGGGCCGTACGCCTGACCTGCTTCGACGGCACGTACAGCGAGAGCCTCACGCTGAAGCAGGCCCGCCGCGCCGACGTCCTGGTGGCGCTGCGCATGCAGGACAAGGACCTCTCGCACGCGCACGGCGGCCCGGTGCGCCTCTACGCGGCCCCCATGTACTTCTACAAGTCGGCCAAGTGGCTCTCCGGCATCACCGTCACCGACGACGTACAGCCCGGTTACTGGGAGGAGCGCGGCTACGACATCGACGCCTGGGTCGGCCGCTCGAACGGACGCGACGATGAGCCCACGAACTGAGCAACTCGCGGCAGCCGTCCGCCGGTTCACCCGCGCCGAACGCTGGGTGCACCGCGCCACGGCCGTCCTCATGGGCGTGTGCGTCGCGACGGCCGCCTGCCTCTACGTTCCGCAGCTCGCCGAACTCGTCGGCCGCCGCGCCCTCGTGGTCACGCTCCACGAATGGTCGGGCCTGCTGCTGCCGGTGCCCTTCCTGGCCGGCCTCGTCTCCCGCGCCTTCCGCGCGGACCTGGGCCGGCTCAACCGGTTCGGCCCCCACGACAAGGCATGGCTGCGCGCGGTCCTGCACCGGCGTCCGGGACACCGCCCGGCGGGCAAGTTCAACGCCGGGCAGAAACTGTGGGCGGCGTGGCTCGCAGGCGCCGTCCTGGTGATGCTCGGCACGGGACTACTCATGTGGTTCACCCACCTCGCCCCGCTCACCGTGCGCACCGGCAGCACCTTCGTGCACGACTGGCTGGCGCTCGCCCTCGGTATCGTGCTCGCCGGGCACATCGGCATGGCGGTCGCCGACCCCGAGGCGCGCCGGGGCCTGCGTACCGGCTTCGTGGACCGGGACTGGGCCGCGCGCGAGCACGGCGAGTGGCTCGACCGCGACACGACCGACATGTGAACGGGCCCCCGCAGCAAGCACGCTGCGAGGGCCCGGCACGGAAAGAGTGCTTCGCTAGATCACCAGCGACAGCAGCAGTACCAGCGCACCCGCGACCACGGAGATGATCGTCTCCATGAGCGACCAGGTCTTCACGGTCTGCCCGACGCTGAGCCCGAAGTACTCCTTGACCAGCCAGAAACCGGCGTCGTTGACGTGGCTGAAGAACAGCGAACCCGCGCCGATCGCCAGGACGAGGAGCGCCGTGTGGGAGTCGCTCATGTTGGCCGCGAGGGGTGCGACCAGACCGGCGGCGGAGACCGTGGCGACCGTGGCCGAACCCGTGGCGACGCGGATGACGACCGCGATGAGCCAGGCGAGCAGCAGCGTCGGGAGGCCCCAGTCCTTGGAGATCTCCATGATCATCTCGCCGACACCGGAGTCGACGAGGGTGCCCTTGAAGCCACCGCCCGCGCCCACGATGAGCAGCACGCCCGCGATCGGGCCGAGGGACTTCTCGGTGGTGGAGAGCACCTTGCCCTTGGTGAAGCCGGCCGGGCGGCCGAGGGTGAACATGGCGACGACGACGGCGACGAGCAGCGCCATCATCGGGTTGCCGATCACGTCGAACACGCGCTGGACCATGGCGTCCGGGTCGTCCACGATGACGTCGACGAGAGCCTTGGACAGCATCATCACGACCGGCAGCAGGATCGTCGCGACGGCGGCGCCGAAGCTCGGACGCTTCTCCAGGTCGTCGGAGGCGCGGGCAGGGATCATCTTCTCGGGGGCCGGGACGTCGACCCACTTGGCCGCGTACTTCGAGAAGACCGGGCCCGCGATGACGACCGTCGGGATGGCGACGAGGATGCCGAGCGCCAGCGTGAGGCCGAGGTTGGCGTCCACCGCCTGGATCGCGACGAGCGGGCCGGGGTGCGGCGGGATCAGGCCGTGCATGACGGACAGGCCGGCGAGGGCCGGGATGCCGATCCGCATCAGCGAGTAGTTGCCGCGCTTGGCGACCATCAGGACGACGGGGATCAGCAGGACGATGCCGACCTCGAAGAAGAGCGGCAGACCGATCACGGCGGCGATGAGCACCATGGCCCACGGCATCGCCTTGCCGCCGGACTTGCCGGCCTTGGCGAGGATCGTGTCGACGATCTGGTCGGCGCCGCCGGAGTCGGCGAGCAGCTTGCCGAGGATCGCGCCGAGCGCGATCAGCACGCCGACGCCGGCGACGGTTTCACCGAGCCCGCCGCTGAAGCTTTCGATCACCTTGTCCAGCGGCGCACCGGCGAACGCGCCGAGCGCGAGCGAGCCGATGGTCAGCGCCAGGAAGGCGTGCATCTTGAACTTGGTGATGAGCAGGACGATGACGGCGATTCCCGCGAGCACGGCGATCCCGAGCTGGGCATGGCCCGCGGACGTGATCGGCTCGACGGTGTCCGCTGCCAGCATCTCGACGCTGAGTCTGGTCACGGTCTTATCCCTTGTACGAGTGGGGGGACGGGGGTTTTACGGGCGTTACGCGGTGGGGGCCGCGGAGTCGAGTGCGGCCAGGGCCCGTACGGCCCGGTCCGCGATCTCCTCAGGTGTTCCCGCGACGTCGACGGCCACGCCCGCCTCGTCCGCCGCGAGCGGCTGGAGCGTGGCGAACTGCGAATCGAGCAGCGAGGTGGGCATGAAGTGTCCTTCGCGATGCCCCATCCGGTCCTCGATCAGCTCGCGCGAGCCGGTGAGGTGGACGAAGACGGCGCCGGGGGCCTCGGCCCGCAGGCGGTCACGGTAGCTGCGCTTGAGGGCGGAGCTGGAGACCACCCCGCCGAGCCCTGCCCGGCCGTGTGCCCACCGGCCGATGGCATCGAGCCAGGGCCAGCGGTCCTCGTCGGTCAGGGGGGTGCCGGCCGACATCTTCTCGATGTTGGCCTCGGGGTGGAAGTCGTCGCCCTCGGCGTAGGGGACGCCGAGTCGTTCGGCGAGCAGGGGACCGATCGTTGTCTTGCCGGTTCCTGCCACGCCCATCACCACGACGACGTGGGGGGTGCTCATCGGGTACTGCCTCGCTGTCTTCGTCGACATCGCTGTGTCACCTCACTGAAACCCAATAGGTCTGACTAATTCAAGGGGCTGTGATGTAAAAGTCAGACCATTGAGCCCGGGGCTAGGGTAAACCCATGACCACAGAGGGCCGCGGCCTGCATGCCCGCGTACTGGAAAGCCTCGGCCCCGCCATCACGGCGGGCGAGTACCCGGCGGGCAGCGTGCTGCGCACCGACGAGCTGGCGCAGCGCTATGAGGTGTCCCGCTCGGTCATGCGCGAGGCGGTGCGGGTCCTGGAGTCGATGCACCTGGTGGCCTCGCGGCGCCGGGTCGGCGTGACGGTGCGGCCCGCGGGGGAATGGAACGTCTACGACCCGCAGGTGATCCGCTGGCGCCTCGCGGGCACCGACCGGCCGCGCCAGCTGCGGTCGTTGACGGTGCTGCGCTCGGCGGTCGAGCCGATCGCGGCGGGCCTGGCGGCGCGGAACGCGAGCGCGGAGCAGTGCGCGGAGCTCACGGAGTGCGCGCTCGGCATGGTGGCGAACTCTCGGGGTCAACAACTGGAGGGCTACCTCTTCCACGACGTCGAGTTCCATCGTGTGGTGCTCAACGCGTCGGGCAACGAGATGTTCGCCCACCTCGGCGATCTGGTGGCGGAGGTCCTCTCGGGCCGCACCCACCACCAGGTCATGTTCGAGGACCCGGACCCGGCGGCGGTCAGCCTCCACGTCAAGGTCGCGGAGGCGGTACGGGAGCGGGACGCGGAGCGCGCGGAGGCGCTCACGCGGGAGATCGCGGTCGGCGCGCTGGAGGAGCTGGACATCCTCGCGCCCTGAACCACCTTGCCGCGACGGCGAGTTACTCGATGAAGTCCCCGTCGACGTACACCCACGCACCGTCCACCCGGGAGAACCGGCTGCGCTCGTGCAGCTCGCCGCCCTTGTAGCGGGCGCGGAAGGTGACGGTGCCGCGCTGATGGAACGCGGACCCGTCACCGGTCTCCACGATCTCCAGCCCGGTCCACCGCGGCGCGTCATCGAAGTCGATGCGGGGCGGCCGGGTGTCCGGATGCCAGGTCCGCAGCAGATACCCCCCGTCCCGCCGAACGAACGCGACATACCGCGACCGCATCAACGCTTCAGCGGTGGGCGCGGCGCTGCTGCCGGAATGGTGCCGGCCGCAGCACGCTTCGTAGGCGGCGGGAAGCCCGCAGGGACAGGTGGAGGAGGCGCGTGACATGGGCCCATTGTGCCTATCAGGCGCTTCTGGCTATGCAAGCGGTTCCGGCAAATCAAGCCCCGCCGGCGATTGAGGCGCGGGGTCCGGGGCGGAGCCCCGAGTCGTCAACCCCGGCCGACCGTACCCTCACGAAACCCGGCCGGCGTAGCCCCCACATGCTGCTGAAAGTACTTCGAGAAATTCGCCGAATCCGCAAACCCCACCGCAACCCCGATCCGCCCCACCGGCAACTCCGTATGCGCCAGCATCCGCTTCGCCTCCAGAATCACCCGCCGATCGATGAACGCCTTCGGCGTGAGCCCCGTCGCGGCCCGCACCGCCCGGACCAGCGTGCGACGCGAATACCCCAACTCGTCGGCGTACGCACTCACGCTGTGGTTGGACGCGAACCCGTGCTCGACCGCCGCGCGGAACCGCGTGAACGTCGTGTTCTGCTGCGGCGTCCCGTCGTCCTCCATCGCGGCCCGCGCCGACACATGCGCCACGCGCAGCATCAACGCCGTCAGGGTGTGCCGCAGCACCGCGGTGTGCAGGCTCAGCGGCAGCGTGTCCGTGTCCACGTACTCGCGGCGCAACTGCTCCAACGAGGCGTCGAGCGCGGCGAGTTGCTCCGCGTCGGGGTGCAGCAGCGGTGGCCGGTCGTAGCGGTAGAGCCCGGTCGCCTCGACGATGGCCCGCGGCAGGAACCCCGGCTGCATGGTCAGCGCCGTGCCGACGTACGCGTCCTCCGTCGAGAAGCCGTGCACCTGCCCCGGCCGGATCCACAGGATGTCCCCCGCCCCCACCTCGTACTCGGTGAAGTCGATCATGTGGCGGGCGGGGCCCTCGCGGAAGAACAGCAGCACGTGGAAGTCGATGCGGTGCACGCGCCGCGACAGGCCGACGCCACCCGCCCACGGGCCCTCGGAACCCATCGGCCCGACCTGGACCCCGACGCCGGACAGGCTCGCGCCCGGGTCGAACGGATAGGTGCGGATCTGCGCTCGATTCTCAGTGGGCGCCCGCAGATGTGCGCTCGTCTGTGAGGGGTCCTGCTCCGCCATCCACTCTCCTTGGCTCTGGCTTCGGCGAGTGTCCCATTTTCACCGAACGCTGGCACGGAGGTACCTGGCGAGCCAAAAGTATGACCTTTACATTCGTAAGTGGTTCGACCTGGGACTTTGGTCCTGGGGGGACGGTGCCTTTCGGTACCTCGGCAGGACAACGGATGTGAAGGAAGCTGTACAGATGAGCACGCAGACACCGGACGGACTCGACCCCTTCCAGAGCGCCTTCGAGTGGACCGAGCGCGACCAGCGTGCCGTCGACACCGCGCGCCTCCTGGCGGCGGACGCGGTGCAGAAGGTCGGCAACGGTCACCCCGGCACCGCGATGAGCCTGGCCCCGGCCGCGTACACCATCTTCCAGAAGGCCATGCGGCACGACCCGGCCGACCCGGAGTGGACCGGCCGCGACCGCTTCGTCCTGTCGCCCGGCCACACCAGCCTCACCCTTTACACCCAGCTGTTCCTGGCCGGTTACGAGCTGGAGCTCGACGACCTGAAGGCGTTCCGCACGCAGGGTTCGAAGACGCCGGGTCACCCCGAGTACGGCCACACCGCCGGTGTCGAGACCACGACCGGGCCGCTCGGCCAGGGCCTCGCCAACGCGGTGGGCATGGCCATGGCCGCCCGCTATGAGCGCGGTCTGTTCGACCCCGAGGCTCCCGAGGGCGCCTCCCCCTTCGATCACACCATCTGGGCGATCGTCTCCGACGGCGACCTGGAGGAGGGCGTCTCCGCCGAGGCCTCATCCCTCGCGGGCCACCAGAAGCTCGGCAACCTCGTCTTCGTCTACGACGACAACCACATCTCCATCGAGGGCGACACCGCGACCGCCTTCTCCGAGGACGTCCTGAAGCGCTACGAGGCGTACGGCTGGCACGTCCAGCGCATCGCGCCCACGGCGGACGGGGACGTCGACCCGAAGGCCCTGTACGAGGCGCTCGCCGCCGCCAAGGCCGTCACCGACAAGCCCTCGATCATCGCGATGCGCACGATCATCGCCTGGCCCGCCCCGACCGCGAAGAACACCGAGGCCTCGCACGGCTCGGCGCTCGGCGCCGAGGAGATCGCCGCCACGAAGAAGGTCCTCGGCTTCGACCCCGAGCAGTCCTTCATCGTCGAGGACGAGGTCGTCGCCCACACCCGCGGCGCCCTCGACCGCGGCGCCGAGGCGCACGCAGCCTGGGACAAGCAGCTCGCCGAGTGGCGCAGCGCCAACCCGGAGCGCTCCGCGACCCTCGACCGCGTGCTCGCGGGCCGCCTCCCCGAGGGCTGGGAGGACGCCCTGCCGTCCTTCGAGACCGGCACGAAGGTCGCCACGCGCGCCGCGTCCGGCAAGGTCCTCCAGGCGCTCGGCCCGGTCGTCCCCGAACTGTGGGGCGGCTCCGCCGACCTCGCCGGCTCCAACAACACGACCATCGACAAGACCAGCTCCTTCCTCCCGAAGGGCAACCCGCTCTCCGAGGCCGACCCGTACGGCCGCACCGTGCACTTCGGCATCCGCGAGTTCTCGATGGCCGCTGAGATGAACGGCATCGCGCTGCACGGCAACACCCGCATCTACGGCGGCACGTTCCTCGTGTTCTCCGACTACATGCGCAACGCGGTCCGTATGTCGGCCCTCATGCAGCTCCCCGTCACCTACGTCTGGACCCACGACTCCATCGGTCTCGGCGAGGACGGCCCGACCCACCAGCCCGTCGAGCACCTCGCCGCGCTGCGCGCCATCCCGGGCCTGAACGTGGTCCGCCCGGCCGACGCCAACGAGACCACCACCGCCTGGCGCGAGATCCTCGAGCGCGGCACCGAGAAGCCGGCCCCGCACGGCCTGGCGCTCTCCCGTCAGGGCCTGCCGACGTACGAGGCCAACGCGGATGCCGCCAAGGGCGGTTACGTCCTCTTCGAGGCCTCCACCGGCACCCCCGACGTCGTCCTCATCGCCACCGGCTCCGAGGTGCAGCTCGCCGTCGCCGCCCGTGAGCAGCTGGAGGCCGAGGGCGTCGCCACCCGCGTCGTCTCGATGCCGTCCGTCGAGTGGTTCGAGGAGCAGGACGCCGAGTACCGCGCCGCCGTCCTGCCGCCGTCGGTCAAGGCCCGCGTGGCGGTCGAGGCCGGCATCGGCCTGACCTGGTACCGCTACGTCGGTGACGCGGGCCGGATCGTCTCCCTGGAGCACTTCGGTGCCTCCGCCGACGCGGGCACGCTCTTCGCCGAGTTCGGCTTCACCGCCGAGAACGTCGCCGCCAAGGCCCGCGAGTCTCTCGCCGCCGCCCGCGCCTGACCCCACGTAACACACGTACGCACGCCCGAAAGAAGATGAAGCAGAACATGAGCAACGCCGTCGCACCCCTCAAGTCGCTGTCCGACGAAGGCGTTTCCATCTGGCTGGACGACCTGTCCCGCACCCGCATCGAGTCCGGCAACCTCGCCGAGCTCATCGAGAACAGCCACGTCGTGGGCGTCACCACGAACCCCTCGATCTTCCAGGCCGCCATCGGCAAGGGCGAGGGCTACGAGGAGCAGCTCGCCGACCTGGCCGTCCGCAAGGTCACCGTCGACGAGGCCGTGCGCATGATGACGACCCAGGACGTGCGCGCCGCCGCCGACATCCTGCGCCCCGTGTACGACGCGACGCAGGGCCGTGACGGCCGCGTCTCCATCGAGGTCGACCCGCGCCTGGCCCACAACACCGATGCCACCATCGCCGAGGCCAAGCAGCTCGCCTGGCTCGTCGACCGCGAGAACGTCATGATCAAGATCCCGGCGACCCTCGCGGGCCTCCCGGCGATCACCGAGGTCATCGGCCTCGGCATCTCGGTCAACGTCACGCTGATCTTCTCCCTCGACCGCTACAAGGCCGTCATGGACGCCTACCTGGCCGGCCTGGAGAAGGCCCACGAGCGCGGCATCGACCTCTCCTCGATCCACTCGGTCGCCTCTTTCTTCGTCTCGCGCGTCGACGCCGAGATCGACAAGCGCCTCGACAAGATCGGCACCGACGGGGCCAAGGACGCCAAGGGCAAGTCGGCGCTCGCCAACGCCCGTCTCGCCTATGAGGCGTTCGAGCAGGCCTTCGCCGCCGAGCGCGCCACCAAGCTGGCGGCCGCGGGCGCCAACAAGCAGCGCCCGCTGTGGGCCTCCACCGGCGTCAAGGACCCCGCGTACAAGGACACCCTGTACGTCGACGAGCTGGTCGCGCCCGGCACCGTCAACACCATGCCCGAGGGCACCCTGAAGGCGACCGCGGACCACGGTGAGATCACCGGCGACACCATCACCGGCCGCTACGAGCAGGCCCGCGCCGAGCTCAAGGCCGTCGACGCGCTCGGCATCTCCCTCGACGAGGTCACCCAGCAGCTCGAGGACGAGGCCGTCGCCAAGTTCGAGAGCGCCTGGAACGACCTGCTCGGCACCGTCTCCTCCCGCCTGACGGAGGCTGAGTCCAAGTGAGCTCCACCGCTTGGCAGAACCCGCTGAGGGACCCGCGCGACCGGCGTCTGCCGCGCGTCGCGGGCCCCTCCGGGCTCGTCATCTTCGGCGTCACGGGCGACCTGTCCCGCAAGAAGCTGATGCCGGCCGTCTACGACCTCGCCAACCGCGGCCTGCTGCCGCCCGGCTTCTCGCTCCTCGGCTTCGCCCGCCGCGAGTGGGAGGACCAGGACTTCGCGCAGGTCGTCCACGACTCGGTCAAGGAGCACGCCCGCACCCCCTTCCGCGAGGAGGTCTGGCAGCAGCTCGCCGACGGCATGCGCTTCATCCCCGGCGACTTCGACGACGACACCGCGTTCAAGCAGCTGCGCGAATCCGTCGACGAACTCGACGAGAAGCGCGGCACCAGCGGCAACTACGCGTTCTACCTCTCCGTACCGCCGAAGTTCTTCCCCAAGGTCGTGCAGCAGCTCAAGAAGCACGGTCTCGCGGACGCGGCCGAGGGCTCCTGGCGGCGCGCCGTCATCGAGAAGCCGTTCGGTCACGACAGCGGGTCGGCGCACGAGCTCAACGCGATCGTGCACGACGTGTTCTCGCCCGAGCAGGTCTTCCGCATCGACCACTACCTCGGCAAGGAGACCGTCCAGAACATCCTGGCGCTGCGCTTCGCCAACCAGATGTACGAGCCGATCTGGAACCGGTCCTACGTCGACCACATCCAGATCACGATGGCCGAGGACATCGGCATCGGCGGCCGCGCCGGCTACTACGACGGCATCGGCGCCGCCCGCGACGTCATCCAGAACCACCTGCTCCAGCTGCTCGCCCTCACGGCGATGGAGGAGCCCGCCGCGTTCGACGCCGAGTCGCTGGTCAACGAGAAGCTCAAGGTCCTCAAGTCCGTACGGCTCCCCGCCGACCTGGAGAAGTCCACGGTCCGCGCGCAGTACGCGGCGGGCTGGCAGGGCGGCGAGAAGGTCCGCGGCTACCTCCAGGAAGACGGCATCGACCGCGCGTCGAAGACCGACACCTACGCGGCCGTGAAGCTGGGCATCGACAACCGCCGCTGGGCGGGCGTCCCGTTCTACCTGCGCACCGGCAAGCGCCTCGGCCGCCGCGTCACGGAGATCGCGGTCGTCTTCCAGCGCGCCCCGCACTCCCCGTTCGACCACACCGCCACCGAGGAACTCGGCCAGAACGCGATCGTCATCCGCGTTCAGCCGGACGAGGGCATGACGGTGCGCTTCGGATCCAAGGTGCCGGGTACGTCGATGGAGATCCGCGACGTGTCCATGGACTTCGCTTACGGCGAGTCGTTCACCGAGTCCAGCCCGGAAGCGTACGAGCGGCTGATCCTGGACGTGTTGCTGGGCGACGCCAACCTCTTCCCCCGTACGGAAGAGGTCGAGGAGTCCTGGCGCATCCTCGACCCCATCGAGGAGCACTGGGACAAGGTCGGCAGGCCCGCCCGGTACGCCTCGGGGAGCTGGGGCCCGAAGGAAGCGGACGAGATGCTCGCACGAGACGGACGGAGCTGGCGCAGGCCATGAGGATCGACCTGACCGACACCACGGCAAGCAAGGTCAACAAGGCGCTCGTCGAAGGACGCCGGGCCATCGGGACGCCCGCGGTGGGCATGGTCCTGACGATGGTCATCGTCACGGACGAGGAGAACGCCTACGACGCGACGAAGGCCGCCCAGGAGGCGTCCCGCGAGCACCCCTCGCGCACCCTCGTCGTCATCCGGCGCACCAAGCGCCTGCCCCGCGACCGGCACGGCAACCGGCTCGACGCCGAGGTCCGCCTCGGCTCCGAGGCCGGCACCGGCGAGACGGTCGTTCTGCGCCTGTACGGCGAGACCGGCCAGCACGCCGACTCCGTCGTCCTGCCGCTGCTGCTGCCCGACGCCCCGGTCGTCGTGTGGTGGCCGGTCGACGCCCCCGACGAGCCCTCCAAGGACCCGCTCGGCGCGCTCGCCGCCCGCCGCATCACCGACCTGTACGCCGACGAGGACGCGCTCGCCGCCCTCGACCGGCGCGCCGCGCACTACGCCCCCGGCGACACCGACCTGGCCTGGACCCGGCTCACCCCGTGGCGCTCCATGCTGGCCGCCGCGCTCGACCAGGCCCGTACCGACGTCGTCTCCGCGGCCGTCGAGTCCGAGGCCGAGAACCCCAGCGCCGAACTGCTCGCGCGCTGGCTCGGCGCCCGGCTCGGCGTCCCGGTCGAGCGGGTCGTCACGGAAGGCCCGGTCGTCACCGCGGTCCGCCTCGGCACGCCGAGCGGTGAGATCCGCATCGACCGCCCGGAAGGGCCGCTCGCCAAGCTGACCCTGCCGGGACAGCCCGAGCGCACCCTCGCCCTCAAGGTCCGCTCCACCGCCGAGCTGATCGCGGAGGAACTCCGGCGCCTCGACGCCGACGAGATGTACGCCGTGGCCCTGCAGGCAGCCGCCCCCGGCAAAGGCAGCAAAGGCAGCAAAGTCACCAAGGAGTCCGTTCAACATGCCTGACACCGCCCCCTTCCTCACCCGCCGCCCGCAGTGGACGGCCCTTGAGGACCACCGCGCGAAGTTCAACGGCACGCACCTGCGCGACCTGTTCGCGAAGGACGCGGCCCGTGCCGAGCGCTACACGCTCGACGTCGGTGACCTGCACATCGACTACTCCAAGCACCTGATCACGGACGAGACCCTCGCCCTGCTCCAGGAACTGGCCACCGCCACCGACGTGTTCGGGCAGCGCGACGCCATGTTCCGCGGCGAGAAGATCAACACGACCGAGGACCGCGCCGTGCTGCACACGGCCCTGCGCGCCCCGGCCGACGCCGTGGTCGAGGTCGACGGCGAGAACATCGTGCCGAAGGTGCACGAGGTCCTCGACCAGATGGCCGTCTTCGCCGACTCCGTGCGTACGGGGGAGTGGACCGGCCACACCGGCAAGCGGATCCGCACCATCGTCAACGTCGGCATCGGCGGCTCGGACCTCGGCCCCGCGATGGCGTACGAGGCGCTGCGCCCGTTCACCGCCCGCGATCTGACGGTCCGCTTCGTGTCGAACGTCGACGGCGCCGACCTGCACGAGGCCGTCCGCGACCTCGACCCGGCCGAGACGCTGTTCATCATCGCGTCCAAGACCTTCACGACGATCGAGACGATCACCAACGCGAAGGCGGCGCGCTCCTGGCTGCTTGCGGCGCTGAAGGACGAGTCCGCCGTCGCGAAGCACTTCGTCGCCCTTTCGACCAACGCCGAGAAGGTCTCCGAGTTCGGCATCGACACAGCCAACATGTTCGCGTTCTGGGACTGGGTCGGCGGCCGCTACTCCTTCGACTCGGCCATCGGCCTCTCGCTGATGATCGCCATCGGCCCGGACGCGTTCCGCGAGCTGCTCGACGGCTTCCGCCTGGTCGACGACCACTTCCGCACGGCCCCCGCCGAGGCGAACGCGCCGCTGCTGCTCGGCCTCCTCGGCGTCTGGTACGGCAACTTCCACGGCGCGCAGTCGCACGCGGTGCTGCCGTACTCGCACTACCTCTCCAAGTTCACCGCGTACCTCCAGCAGCTCGACATGGAGTCCAACGGCAAGTCCGTGGACCGCCAGGGCCGCGGCGTGGAGTGGCAGACGGGCCCGGTCGTCTGGGGCACCCCCGGCACCAACGGCCAGCACGCCTACTACCAGCTGATCCACCAGGGCACGAAGCTGATCCCGGCGGACTTCATCGGCTTCGCGAACCCCGTCGACGAGCTGAGCGACGGTCTCAAGGACCAGCACGACCTGCTGATGGCCAACCTGTTCGCGCAGGGCCAGGCGCTCGCCTTCGGCAAGACGCCGGACGAGGTCCGCGCGGAGGGCGTCGCCGAGGAACTGGTCGCCCACAAGACGTTCAAGGGCAACCACCCGACGACGACGATCCTCGCGCGCGAGCTGACCCCGTCGGTCCTCGGCCAGCTCATCGCCCTCTACGAGCAGAAGGTCTTCGTCCAGGGCGCCATCTGGAACATCGACTCCTTCGACCAGTGGGGCGTCGAGCTCGGCAAGGTCCTCGCCAAGCGCGTGGAGCCCGCCCTCACCGAAGGCGCGGAGGTCCCCGGCCTCGACGCGTCGACGCAGTCCCTGGTCAGCACGTACCGCGCGCTGCGCGGTCGCAAGTAGCCCTAGATCAGCCACAACTAGCACTGAAGGTAAGTGAACTGACATGCAGCTCGGTCTCATCGGTCTCGGCAAGATGGGCGGCAACATGCGCGAGCGCATCCGCCGCGCCGGCCACACCGTCATCGGCTACGACCGCAACCCCGAGGTCTCCGACGTCGCCTCCCTCCAGGAGCTCGTCGAGAAGCTCGAGGGCCCGCGCGTGGTGTGGGTGATGGTCCCGGCCGGTGCCGCCACCCAGTCGACCGTCGACGAGCTCGGCGCCCTGCTCTCCGAGGGCGACATCGTCGTCGACGGCGGCAACTCCCGCTGGACGGACGACGAGAAGCACGCCGAGGAGCTCGCGGCCAAGGGCATCGGCTTCGTCGACGCCGGTGTCTCCGGCGGCGTCTGGGGCCTGGAGAACGGCTACGCGCTGATGGTCGGCGGCTCCGAGGAGAACGTCGCCAAGGTCAAGCCGGTCTTCGACGCCCTGAAGCCCGAGGGCGACTTCGGCTACGTCCACGCGGGCAAGGTCGGCGCCGGCCACTTCTCCAAGATGGTCCACAACGGCATCGAGTACGCCATGATGCAGGCCTACGCCGAGGGCTGGGAGCTCCTGGAGAAGGTCGACTCCGTGGACAACGTCCG
>NZ_JBEOVM010000144.1:0-13950 GCF_040295505.1 Streptomyces sp. NPDC002790
CAATCGCCGCAGGGGCTTGATAAATCAAGCCCCTGCGGCAAAATCAAGCCCCGCCGGCGATTGAGGCGCGGGGTCCGGGGCGGAGCCACGAGGCGTCAGCCGAAGAAGACGCCCACCTCTTCGTACAAGGCCGGGTCCACCGTTTTCAGGCGGGACGTGGCGTCGGCGATCGGGACGCGCACGATGTCCGTCCCCCGCAGCGCCACCATCTTCCCGAAGTCCCCGTCCCGCACCGCGTCGATCGCGTGCAGCCCGAACCGGGTGGCCAGCCACCGGTCGAAGGCGGACGGCGTACCGCCCCGCTGCACATGCCCGAGGACCGTGGTCCGCGCCTCCTTGCCCGTACGCTTCTCGATCTCCTTCGCGAGCCACTCCCCCACGCCGGAGAGGCGCACGTGCCCGAAGGAGTCCAGCGACTCGTCCTTCAGCACCACGTCGCCGTCGCGCGGCATCGCCCCCTCGGCGACCACCACGATCGGGGCGTACGAGGACCGGAAGCGGGAGGTGACCCAGGCGCAGACCTGCTCGACGTCGAAGCGCTGCTCGGGGATGAGGATGACGTTGGCCCCGCCCGCCAGGCCCGAGTGCAGCGCGATCCAACCCGCGTGCCGGCCCATGACCTCGACGACGAGGACCCGCATATGGGACTCGGCGGTGGTGTGCAGCCGGTCGATGGCCTCGGTGGCGATGCCGACGGCCGTGTTGAATCCGAAGGTGTAGTCCGTGGCGTAGAGGTCGTTGTCGATCGTCTTCGGTACGCCGACTGTCTTGATGCCGTACTCGTCCGAGAGCCGGGCCGCGACGCCGAGGGTGTCCTCGCCGCCGATCACAATGAGGGCCTCGACCTCCTGCTTGGCGAGGTTCTCCTTGACGCGGCGGATCCCGTTCTCCGCCTGGAGCGGGTTGGTCCGCGAGGAACCGAGGACGGTGCCGCCGCGGGGCAGGATGCCGCGCACCGCGGGGATGTCGAGAGGGACGGTGTCGTTCTCCAGGGGCCCGCGCCAGCCGTCGCGGAACCCTACGAAGTCGTAGTCGTACTCCTGAACGCCCTTGCGCACGATGCCCCGGATGACAGCGTTCAGTCCGGGGCAGTCACCGCCTCCGGTCAAAACTCCGACCCTCATGGCGTAACTCCCTTGTCACGGCGAGTGGTTGGGGCCACTCTCCCGCGCGGGGTCAGTCGTCGTCCAGACCCCGCTCGATCGCGTACCGGACGAGCTCCACGCGGTTGTGCAGCTGGAGTTTGCCGAGGGTGTTCTGCACGTGGTTCTGGACCGTGCGGTGCGAGATGACCAGACGCTCGGCGATCTGCTTGTAGCTCAGGCCCTTCGCGACGAGGCGCAGCACCTCGGTCTCCCGGTCGGTGAGCTGCGGCGCGGCGCCCGGCTCGTCGGCGCCACCGGCCGGGGACGGGTCGGAGGCGAGCCTCCGGTACTCGCCGAGGACGAGGCCGGCGAGGCCCGGCGTGAACACGGGGTCGCCGACGGCGGTGCGCCCCACCGCGTCGATCAGCTCGTCCGTGGAGGCGGACTTGAGCAGATAGCCGGTGGCGCCGGACTTCACCGCTTCCAGTACGTCGGCGTGCTCACCGCTCGCGGACAGCACGAGGACGCGCAGGCGGGGGTCGGCGCCGACGAGTTCCTTGCACACCTGGACGCCCGGCTTGGCCGGCAGGTTCAGGTCGAGGACGAGGACGTCGGGGCCCACGGCCTGCGCGCGGCGCACCGCCTGCTCGCCGTCACCGGCCGTGGCGACGACCTCGAAGCCGGCCGCGCCCAGGTCGCGGGCGACGGCGTCGCGCCACATCGGGTGGTCGTCGACCACCATGACCCTGATGGATCCGTTCGATTCACTCATCGTTCCTGTCCTGCCTTCCCCCGTGGCCCTCGCGGGCGCTTCCTGGACTACTTCTTCGGTACGCGCAGTTCGACCTCGGTGCCCTGACCGGGAACCGAGATCAGCTCGGCGGTGCCGCCGATGTCGCGCAGCCGGCCCCGGATCGACTGGGCGACGCCGAGCCGGCCCTCGCCCTCGGCCTGCGCGAGGCGGCCCTCCGGGATGCCGGGGCCGTCGTCCCGCACCGTCACGATCACGGCGTCCGGCTCGTCCTCGACGAGGATCCACGCGCGTGCGCCCGCGCCCGCGTGCCGACGCACATTGTCCAGGGCGGCACTGACAGCGGCGGCCAGTTCGCGGGCCGCGGCGGGCCGCATCGGCACCGGGCCGCCCGGCTCCGAGAAAGTGACGCGTCCACCGGCGTGCCCGGCGAGCAGGGGGCGCAGATCGCGGGGGCCAGCGCCGTCCTCGTCGGTCGGCTCCTCCAAGTCCCCCTGTTCCACCGCGCCGCTCTCCGCGTCCTCGAACGCACGGGAGACCGGCACAAGTCCCCCGGCGACCAGGGTGCGCAGCGCGACCTCCTGCTCGCCCGCCATCCGGCCGAGCTCCGCCGCCTCGCCGCCGAGAGCGGTGCCGCGGCGCTGCACCATCGCGAGGACCTGCAGCACGCTGTCGTGGATGTCGCGGGCGAGGCGCTCCCGCTCGCGCGTCGCCGCCTCGATCTCCAGGGCGCGGGCGAGGGTGCGCTCGGAGGCGCGGGCCACCTCCACGACGTAGCCGATCGCTATGGAGGCGATGCAGACCAGCAGGACGCTGTGGACGAGGCCGCGGGTGATGTCCCCGCGCTGCACCACGTTGGCGACGCCGACGAGCAGGGAGGCTCCGGCCGCCCACCGCCAGCCGCCCTTGAGCGCCCAGGCGAGGACCGCGCCCGCCGTCCAGATCGACGGCAGCGTGGAGCCTCCAGTGACGGCCCGCTCGTGCCCGGCGACCGGCGAGAGCAGGATGCCGGCGACGGCGATCGTCAGGTCGGCGGTGAGGAACCGCTTGGTGCAGCGCCGGGCGCCCGACACCTGCGGCAGCGTCGCCAGCGTCCACACCGTGAGAACCACGAAGTAGCCGATGCCGACCCACGGGCGCTCGTACACCTCGTACGAGGAGGCGAAGAGACCGATCGCGTAGACGAGGGTCAGCAGGCGGTACCCGGTGAGGGCGCGCCACAGCGGCTGCTCGACCGACATCCGCACGACGCGCTCGCGCCCGGCCGTGTTCCCCATGTCCCCTGTCCCCACCCTTGGCACTTCTGGGTACTTCTACTTCTGGGCACCTCTTGGGAACGACGCGACTAGGAGCCGCCCCGTTCCTTCTCCAACGCCTTCTTCGCCGCTTCCTTCTCCGCCTTGGCCGCCTTCTCCGCGTCCGCGAGCTGCCGCTTGGCGGCCGTCGCGTAGATGTCGACGTACTCCTGGCCGGAAAGCTTCATGATCTCGTACATGACCTCGTCGGTGACAGCCCTCAGGATGAAGCGGTCGCTCTCCATGCCGTGATAGCGGCTGAAGTCGAGCGGCTTGCCGATGCGGATGCCCGGTCGCATCATCTTCGGCATCACCTTGCCCGGGGGCTGGATCTTCTCCGTGTCGATCATGGCGACGGGGATGACGGGCGCGCCGGTGGACAGCGCCACGCGCGCGAGGCCGCCCGGCTTGCCGCGGTAGAGGCGGCCGTCGGGGGACCGCGTGCCCTCCGGGTAGATACCGAACAGCTCGCCGCGCTCCAGGACCTCGACGCCGCTCTTGATGGCGGCCTCGCCCGCGCCCCGCGAGCCGGAGCGGTCCACGGGCAGCTGGCCGACGCCCTTGAAGAAGGCGGCCGTCATCTTGCCCTTGATGCCGGGGGTGGTGAAGTACTCGGCCTTCGCGATGAAGGTGACCTTGCGGTCGAGGACGGCGGGGAGGAAGAACGAGTCGGAGAACGAGAGGTGATTGCTGGCGAGAATCGCGGGGCCCTCGGCGGGAATGTTCTCGAGGCCCTCCACCCACGGCCTGAAACCGAGCTTCAGCGGCCCCCCGATGGCCACCTTCATTGCGCCGTAGATCAACCCACTGCCTTCCCTCGTGCCCGGACCTCGTACCGGGACCAGTCCGAGGATCCGACCTTAACCCGCGGGGCCGCTCCAGGGCCCGACGACCCTGGCCGACCTGCTTGCCCGGCCGGGGGTCCGGGGGTTGTCCCCCGGGAAGACACAGCACCCGCGGGGCCGCCCCGGGGCCCGACGACCCTGGTCGGTGTCAGTCCGGTCGCGTACCGTGAGGTCCAGGTCGCTGTTGGCCTTCAGCGTCGCTCTTCAGCTCGTTCCCCTCGCACGTCCGTCCACCGTTTCTCTGCCATGAACAGGAGACCGAAGGTGCCGGTCCTTCCTGGAGCCGAGCCGTACCGCCATGACGGCGGCGGGGTCGGGGTCCTCCTCTGTCACGGATTCACCGGATCGCCCCAGTCGCTGCGGCCCTGGGCCGAATACCTCGCCGAGCGCGGCCTGACGGTCTCGCTCCCGCTGCTGCCGGGCCACGGCACCCGCTGGGAGGACCTGGCCGTCACCGCGTGGCAGGACTGGTACGCGGAGGTGGACCTCGCCCTGCGCGAGCTCACGGAGCGCTGCTCCAAGGTCTTCGTGTGCGGCCTGTCGATGGGCGGCGCGCTCGCCCTGCGCCTCGCGGCCAAGCACGGGGACGCGATCACGGGCCTCGTCCTGGTGAACCCTGGCAACAGGGTGCACGACCTGGCCGCGCACACGCTCCCGGTCGCCCGGCACCTCGTGCGTTCGATGAAGGGCATCGTCAGCGACATCGCCAAGGAGGGCGCGGAAGAGGTCGGCTACGGCCGGATGCCGCTGCACGCGGTGTACCAACTGCGCCGCTTCTTCCAGCTCGTCGACCGTGAACTGCCGCAGGTGACACAGCCCTTGGTGGTACTGCACAGCGTGCACGACCATGTGGTGCCGCCCGCCGACTCGGCGCGTGTGCTCGGCCGCGTCTCGTCCACGGACGTCACGGAGATTCTGCTGGAACAGAGCTACCACGTGGCGACGTTGGACCATGACGCGGA
Source organism: Streptomyces sp. NPDC002790 (assembly GCF_040295505.1). Classification (NCBI taxonomy): domain Bacteria; kingdom Bacillati; phylum Actinomycetota; class Actinomycetes; order Kitasatosporales; family Streptomycetaceae; genus Streptomyces; species Streptomyces sp. NPDC002790. Next base: position 4,939 of record NZ_JBEOVM010000144.1, read on the forward strand.
CCGGATCTTCGAGGAGAGCTACGCGTTCTTCGACCGGCTCGCTCCCGAAGTCGGCAAGACCCCCAGCGAGGGCGTGGAAGGGACGAGCACCGGTGACTGAGCAGGAGCGGGGCGGGTCCGAGCGGCCGGACAGTTCGGACCCGCACGACCAGGAGGAGACCGGTGAGCAGTCGCGCGATCCCCTCCTGCCGGGCGACGAGGACGCCGTGTGGGCGGCGATCGTCGCCGGTTACGGGGAGGAGCCGCCGGACCCGCCGGGCGCCAAGCCGTTCAAGTCGGTGGAGGACCTGGCCCTGCTGGAACCGGAGACCAACGATCGTCCCGAGCGGCCGTCGGACACCCAGCGGGACACCCTGAAGAAGGACGCCAAGGACCAGGGCCAGGACCGGGACCGGGGCAACGACCAGGACCGGGGTGAGCAGGGCCCCCTCGGCTCCTCGGTCGCCTTCGCGCCGGGCATCGCCTCCACTCCCGGCCCCCGCGACCACGCGGCGCCCGAGCCCTCGGACGACGACTTCGACGGCACCGACGAGGGCCACTTCGTCCCGCCCGAGCCGCCCCCGCTGCCGGAGGGGGACGTCACGGCCAGGTTCGCCTGGCTCGCGGTCGTCGGCGGCCCGATCCTGCTGCTCCTGTCGGTGCTGCTGGGCTGGGACATGACGTGGTGGCTGGCGACGCTGTGCATCGGCGGCTTCCTCGGCGGCTTCGGCACGCTCGTCGCCCGGATGTCACCGGGCGACGACGAGGACGGCGACGACCCGGGCCGCGGCGCCGTGGTCTGAGGTCAAGCAGCGGGTACGCGGAGGGCGGCGAGCACCGGCAGATGGTCGGTGGCCGCCCTCAGCTCGTCCCGGTCCAGGAAGTCCGGCACCCCGCACCCCAGCACCTCGATGCCCTTGGTGGCGAGGACCGCGTCGATACGTTGACGGGGTTCGGCCGGCGTCGAGGTGTACTCGCCGCCCCAGGGCCGGGTCGCCCAGGCGTCGTTGAGGGTGCCCGCGAGGCGCCGGAACGTCCGCCCGCCGGGCCGCTCGTTGAGGTCCCCGCCCACGACGGCGTGCTCCACCCCCATGGCGCCGATCCGGTCGAGCAGCATCCCGCCCTGCGCGTACCGCTCGTCCTTCTGCAGGCTCAGATGGCAGCTGACGACGCCCACCCGGACACCCCCGAACCGCACGACGGCGGTCGCGAGGCCGCGCCGGTGCAGGCCGGGGGTGAGCGGCAGCAGCACGTCCTCGGTGCGCTCGACGGTGGCGCGCAGCGAGCAGAGCAGCGCGGGCCCGGCGGCACTGCCGCCCCCGGAGAGGACCACCAGGTCGGCGGCGCGGGCGAGCCGGGCGAGATGCTTGCGCCAGCGGAAGAACCGGGGCGCCTCCTGGATCAGCACGAGGTCCGGGGCGCAGGCCTTCATCACGCGGGCGAGGGCGACGGGGCTGTCGCGCATCGAGCGGATGTTGTAGCTGAGGACGCGAATGACGGCCGAACCATCCGCTTCTGTACGGGACTTGGGGAGTTCGGTGCGTGCTTCGGGGAGCGAGCCGGAGTCCATGAAGATCAAGATACGCCGGTGCCCGCCGCTCCCACGGGGAACGACGGGCACCAGGTGCGTATGTACGTCACATGACGGGGTCGGGCTCCCGCGCCAGGTCGGCGGCGCCGACCATGCCCGCCTTGTTGCCCAGCTCGGCGGCGATCACGTCGGCCACGGGCCGCCAGTTGCCGCCGACCAGCCATCGCTTGTACGACTTGCGGATGGGGTCGAGGACCAGCTCGCCCTCGTCCGAGAGGCCGCCGCCGACGATGAACGCCGACGGGTCGAACAGCGAGGCCAGGTCGGCCAGGCCCGCGCCGGCCCAGCGGGCCAGCTCGCGGTACGAGTCGACGGCCACCGGGTCGCCCTCGCGGGCGGCCGACGAGATGTGCTTGCCCTCGATGCCCTCGGGGCTGCCGTCGCCGAGCGAGAGCAGGTACGAGGCGTTCTCCGGCGTCGCGTTGGCCCGCTGCTTCGCGTAGCGGACGAGCGCGCGGCCCGACGCGTACTGCTCCCAGCAGCCCTGCGAACCGCAGCCGCACAGCAGGCCGTCCGGCACCATGCGGATGTGGCCGAACTCGGCGGCCACACCGAAGTGGCCGCGGCGCAGCTTGTTGCCGATGATGACGCCGCCGCCGAGGCCGGTGCCGAGCGTGATGCAGATGACGTTGCGGTGGCCCTTGCCCGCGCCGAACTTGTACTCGCCCCAGGCGGCCGCGTTCGCGTCGTTCTCAACGACCACGGGCAGCTTGACGCGCGCCTCGACCTTCTCCTTCAGCGGTTCCTGGCGCCAGTCGATGTTCGGCGCGAAGTACACGGTGGAGCGCTGGCGGTTGACGTAACCGGCGGCACCGATCCCCACGCCCACGATCTCGTGGCCGGCCCTGGCGCCCTCAACGGCCGAGGCGATCGCGTCGACGATCCCGTCAGGCGTGGAAGGCGTCGGCACCTTGAACGTGGAGAGGATGTTGCCTTCCTCGTCGACCACACCGGCCGCGATCTTCGTGCCGCCGATATCGACGCCGATGGTCAGTCCCATGGATCCCTCAGTTCGGTCGAGCCCCGCTACGGCCCACCTTAACCGAGCAGGAGCTCGCCCCCGGGCTCAGTCCAGGTCGATGTGCTCTCCGCCCGGGCCGTCGTCCTTGGGGTCCTTGGAGCCGTCGGCGCCCGTGAAGTCCTCGGCGTCCTTGGCGTCCATGGCGTCCTTCGGCGGGACGGGGCCCTGGGTGCGCTGGGTCCAGCGGCTCTCCTGGCCCTCGACCGCGGAGCGGTAGGCGGCGAGCAGTTCGGTGCCCGCGGCGGCCAGGTGGTCGAACACGTCCGCGTTGCGGTCGATGACCGGCTCGATGACGGAGCGGGCCTGCCGAACGGCCTGCTTGGCGACCTGCTCCGCTGTGCCCTGCGCGACCGCGCCGAGGAACGGGGCCTGCACGGACGAGAGCTTGTCGGTGACGGCATCGACGAGCTTCTTCAGCTCCTCGGCCGCGGATCCGGGTGGCGGCCCGTGCTCGGCCCTGCGGCGGGCCCGCTCCTCCTCGAGATCCTCGGCACACGCCTTCTCCCAGGCGTCGTCGTCGACCTGGTGGACGGGCTGCTCGGTGGCGTCGCTCATGACGGCTGACTCCTGCGGAGAGCTGGACCGGTTACTCCTTCGACGTTACCCGAACGGGTGGGCCCCGTTCACCGGGTCTGCGGCCACAGATCCGGGTCCGGGGCGAAACGGACCCGGAGTTCGCCGTCGACGAGTCCCGCGCCCGCCACGGTGCAGCGGCGGGGTGCGGAGGGCAGCTGGACGATGCGCCGGAACGGGCCCGCGCCGACGACCAGTTCGTCGCCGCGCCGCACCAGGCTCAGCTCCTCGCGGACGGCTCCGGGCAGCGGTATCCGCCACACCAGGACGCCGTCCTCGCCGAGCCGGTCCTCCACAGGCCACGGGTCGCGGGGACCCGGCAGGGTCACGGGCACCGGTACGTCCAGGTCCTCGGGGCGCGGGTCGCGGCCCAGGTGGGGCAGCTCGTACGCGCCGGGCCACTCGGCGACGACCTTGCGCTGGCGGGCGGCGGCGTCGGCGAGCCACGGGTCGGTGGAGCCGTCGGGGAGCAGCCGGTTGGCGACGACCGTCTCGACGTCGAGCCCGTGCAGGGCGAGGCCGGTACGGGTGGTGCGCAGGGTCTCGGCTGCGGCCCGGGTGGGCTCCGCGACGAGCCGTACGCGGGTGCTGCCCGCGTCGATCACGGCCTGCGCGGCGGCGAGTTCGGCGTCCCAGCGGGCGGCGGACTCGTACAGCCACTGCGCGGGCATCGGCACCCCGGCGAGACGGCCGAGCACGGGGCGCAGGGCGCGCGCGGCCTGGCGCTCCGCGGGGAGCAGGCGGCGCAGATAGCGGCGGAGCTGCTCGGGGAGGGCGAGGGTGTCGATGGCCTGCGGGGCGGGTGGCAGGTCGACGACCAGCAGGTCGTCGTCGCCCTCCGCGGCGGTCCGCAAGGCGCGGAGCAGCGCCAGTTCCTTGCTGCCCGGCAGTGGCGTGAGCTCGTCGGCGTCCAGCTTCGCGGCGCCGAGGAGTTCGAGGCCGGAGGCGGCGCGGTTCTGGAGGGCGAGGAGGTCGCGGCGGAAGTCGTCGGCCGGGGTGAGGCGGGTGACCTCCACCCCGGGAAGCTCGGGTACCGGGTCCGCGGTGATCAATCGTGTGCGCAGGCCCTGGCGGGCGGCCCGGTGGGCGGTGGCGGCGGCGACCGTGGTGCGGCCGGCGCCGCCGGGGCCGGTGACGAGGAGGGTGCGCATGGTGTGTGAGGTTACCCGTGGTGGACGCCACGGGGCTCCGCCCCGGACCCCGCGCCTCAAGCGCCGGCGGGGCTCAAAAGATCGGGGCTCCGCCCCGGACCCCGCTGCTCAATCGCCGCAGGGGCTTGATACGCCTCAATCGCCGGCGGGGCTTGGTGGTGCCGCAAGGGGCTTGAAGGTGCTAGCTGCCCGTCTCGACCCGCTTCTTCAGGCCCGCCAGGGCGCGGTCGATGATGACCTTCTCGGCCTTGCGCTTGATCATGCCGAGCATGGGGATCTTCACGTCGACCGTGAGGGAGTACGTGACCTCGGTCCCGTCACCCGCCGGCTTCAGCACGTACGAGCCGTCGAGGGAGCGCAGCATCTGGGACTTCACGAGGGTCCACGAGACCTCGTTCTCGCCGGCCCAGGTGTACTGGAGCGTCTGGTCGTCCTTGATCGCCCCGGCGTCCATGACGAGCCGGACCTGCTCGGCCCGGCCGGAGCCGTCCTCGGCGATGACCTCCGCCTCCTTCACCTCACCCGTCCAGTCCGGGTAGCGGGCGAAGTCGGCGATCACCCCCATGACATCGGCGGGGGCCGCCTCGATCGTGATGCTCGAGCTGGTGTGTTCCGCCATCGCCGTGGCTCCTCCGGATACCGGTCATGGATGCGCCGTGCCTGCCTGCGTGTGTGTTGCGTGAAGGCTATCGCGCGCCCGCACTCCCGCTGTCACCACTCCAGCGCCCACGGCCTGCCCGAGCCCGCGAAATGGCCGACGTTCACGCATTCCGTGGCCCCGATCCGCATCCGCCGCGCGAGCGGCTGGTGGACGTGGCCGAAGAGCGAGTACCGCGGCCGGGTCCGGCGAATCGCCTCGAGCAGGGCGCGGCTGCCGCGCTCGAACCGCCGCGCCACGGTGTCGTAGACGAGGTCGGGGACCTCCGGCGGGATGTGCGTGCACAGCACGTCGACCTCGCCGACGGCCTCGATCTTCGCGGCGTACTCCTCGTCGTCGATCTCGTACGGCGTGCGCATGGGCGTGCGGAGCCCGCCGCCGACGAAGCCGAAGACCCAGCCGCCGATCTCCGCGCGCTCCCCGTCGAGCACGGTCGTGCCGGGCGCGGCGTACTCGCTCCAGAGTTTCGGCATATCGACATTGCCGTAGGTCGCATACGTCGGTGTGGGGAACGCCGCGAACATCTCCGCGTACTGCTTCCGCACGGCTTTTTCGATGGCCGGGACACGGTCTATGCCGGCCCACAGCTCCCTCCCGAAGTCACGCGCCTCCTCGAAACGGCGGGCCGTGCGCAGTTCGACGATGCGGTCCGCGTTCTCGACTCCGAACAATTCGGGGAAAATGCCGCGCGAGTGATTTGCGTAATCAAGGAACAACACCAGGTCACCAAGGCAGATGACGGCATCGGCGCCGTCTCCGGCTCGTGCGAGGTCGGTGGAGTTTCCGTGCACATCGCTGACTACGTGTACGCGCATGGCGATCACCCTAGGACGATGGGTCCCGGAATGGATAGGGGCCTCGGACCTGCGGTTACTTCCGAGTCCCTCGACTCCTGGACTAGGGTGCGAGAACAGTCGCGCCGGCGTGTGACGCAGCGTACATCTGGCCCGACCCCCCTATCGAAGAAGCAGTACCGGTGGGTAACGTCCGGGCAGTCCAGTCGTGTTCAGTTCAAGCAATGAGTGACGTCGAGTTCAGGCGGACAATTCATTGATGCACTGTGCACCTGCCCGATCTTGGACCGCACCGACGCATCACAGAAGAGTGGCGCCGGCGCCCTACGAGGAGCAGCAGTCTTGCGCGAGTTCAGCCTTCCCGCTTTGTACGAGGTCCCCGCGGACGGCAATCTGACCGACATCGTTCGCAGAAACGCCGCGCAGCACCCTGATGTCGCCGTGCTCGGCCGCAAGATCGACGGCACGTGGCAGGACGTCACGGCCGTCGAGTTCCTCGCCGAGGTGCGCGCGGCCGCCAAGGGTCTGATCGCGTCCGGCGTGCAGGCCGGCGACCGCATCGCGCTCATGTCGCGCACGCGCTACGAGTGGACGCTGCTCGACTTCGCGATCTGGAGCGCGGGCGCGATCACCGTGCCGGTCTACGAGACGAGCTCGCCCGAGCAGATCCAGTGGATCCTCGGCGACTCGGGCGCGGTCGGCATCCTCGTCGAGCTGGACGCGCACGCCGCGGCCGTCGCCTCCGTGCGCGACCGGCTGCCCGAGCTGCGGGACGTCTGGCAGATCGAGGGCGGCGGCCTGGGCGAGCTGTACCGCGCCGGCGCCGAGCTCTCCGACGGGATGGTCGACGACCGCAGCGCCATCGCGAAGGCCGACGACCCGGCGACCATCGTCTACACCTCGGGCACCACCGGGCGCCCCAAGGGCTGCGTCCTCACACACCGCAGCTTCTTCGCGGAGTGCGGCAACATCGTGGCGCGCCTCGGCCCCCTCTTCCGTACGGGCGAGTGCTCCGTCCTGCTCTTCCTCCCGGTGGCACACGTCTTCGGACGCCTCGTCGAGGTCGCCTCGCTGATGGCCCCGATCAAGCTGGGCCACGCCCCCGACATCAAGCAGCTCACCGATGAACTGGCCGCCTTCAGGCCTACGTTGATCCTCGGTGTGCCGCGCGTCTTCGAGAAGGTCTACAACTCGGCGCGCGCCAAGGCGCAGGCCGACGGCAAGGGCAAGATCTTCGACAAGGCCGCCGACACGGCGATCGAGTACAGCCGCGCGCTCGACACCCCGAACGGGCCTTCGCTGGCCCTGAAGCTCAAGTACAAGACGTTCGACAAGCTCGTCTACGGGAAGCTGCGCGCCGTCCTCGGCGGACGCGGCGAGTACGCGATCTCGGGCGGCGCGCCGCTCGGCGAGCGGCTCGGCCACTTCTTCCGCGGCATCGGCTTCACGGTCCTGGAGGGCTACGGGCTGACGGAGTCCTGCGCGGCCACGGCCTTCAACCCCTGGGACCGGCAGAAGATCGGCACGGTCGGTCAGCCGCTGCCGGGTTCGGTGGTCCGGATCGCGGACGACGGCGAGGTCCTCCTCCACGGCGAACACCTCTTCACCGGCTACTGGAACAACCAGGGCGCCACCGAGGAGGCGCTGGCCGACGGCTGGTTCCACTCCGGTGACATCGGCACCCTCGACGAGGACGGGTACCTGCGGATCACCGGACGCAAGAAGGAGATCATCGTGACGGCGGGCGGCAAGAACGTCGCCCCGGCCGTCATCGAGGACCGGATCCGGTCGCACGCGCTCGTCGCCGAGTGCATGGTCGTCGGCGACGGCCGCCCCTTCGTGGGCGCGCTCGTCACCATCGACGAGGAGTTCCTCGGCAAGTGGGCCGCGGACCACGACAAGCCGGCCGGGTCCACGGTGGCCTCGCTCCAGCACGACCCCGACCTGCTCGCCACGGTCCAGGCGGCCGTGGACGACGGCAACGCGGCGGTGTCCAAGGCGGAGTCGGTCCGCAAGTTCCGCATCCTCGGCGCGCAGTTCACCGAGGAGTCGGGCCACCTGACGCCTTCGCTGAAGCTGAAGCGGAACGTGGTGGCGAAGGATTACGCGGACGAGGTCGAGGCGATTTACCGCGGTTGACCGCGGTTGGCGGTACCGGGTGGCATCCGCCGGGGATTCCTTGCGGGGCGGGCCCCGCTGCCTCGCGCCTCTGGGCCCGCCCCGAACCCCGTGCGCGCCCCGAAGACGCGATGTCCTTCGGGGCGCGCGGACAGGTATCGGGTTCAGGCGTTGTAGCCGCCGTGGGCGTCCAGCACCGCGCCCGTGACGTACGACGCGGCGGGGCTCGCCAGGAAGGCGATCGCCGCGGCGATTTCGTCGGGGTGCCCCATGCGTTGCAGGGACAGCGAGCTGAGCAGGGCCTTGAGGGTGTCGGGGTCCGGCGGCTGCATGTCGCTGTCCATCAGCCCGGCTTCCACGACGTTGGCCGTGATGTCGCGGGGCCCGAGGTCCCGTGCGACCCCCATGGTGTACCTCTCGACACCTGACTTGGTCGCCGCGTAGTCGGCAACGCCCGGGACGCCGACCCGGGAGCCCAGTCCGGAACTCACCGTGACGATGCGGCCGCCCGTGCGCAGCACCCGGGAGGCGGCCCGGATCACGGCGATCACGCCGAGGTAGTTGGTGGCGTGCATCCGGTCCAGTGCGGCGGTGTCCGCGTCCGGGTCGTCCACCGTGCGGCCCTGTTCCACCGAGATCGCCGCGTTGTTGACGAGGATGTCCAGGCCGCCGAAGTGCGCGACCACATCGTCGATCAGCGCCGGCGCCCGGCTCGTGTCCGCCTGGTCGGACTTGAGGGCGACGGCCTTGGCTCCCTTTCCGTGCACCTCGTCGACGACGGCCTGCGCCTGCTTCTCGGAGCTGACGTAGGTGAAGGCGACGTCGGCGCCCTGCTCGGCCAGCAACCGTACGGTCGCGGCTCCCAGCCCCCGCGATCCCCCGGTGACCAGGGCAACCTTGCCCGTGAGTGGCTTGGTCATTCTTCTCACCTCGTTGATTGATCCTCTCCGGCTGTCGCAACGTTAATTGTTACGACAGCCTGTTGCAACCTTCACCGTTACGACTGCCGTAATATGAAGCGTTGCCGCCGACAGGAGGAGCCCATGAGCGCCAACAGCAGGCTGACCATCGCCGCCCACGCGCTGGCCTGGATCGGCCTCTACCAGCGCCAGGGCCACGAGGTCGCC
>NZ_JBEOVM010000145.1:0-13888 GCF_040295505.1 Streptomyces sp. NPDC002790
TCTGCGACGGGGCGCCGCCCTGCCCCCGCGTCCGACGGACGTCGGACTCGGGGGCAGGGGCGGTGGCCGAGGCGGAGATCGCCTCGAAGACCGGGGCGAGTGCCCGGCCGCTCGCGGTCAGCTGGTAGCCGCCGCTTCCGCTGGGCGTGACGAGTCCGTCGGCGGCCAGGCGTTCCAACGGCTTGTAGACGGCGGTCAGCCCGTAGCCGGGCATGGCCTCACTCGCCAGCGTCTTGGCGGTCGCGGTGCCCCGGGCCTGGAGGGAGAACAGGATCGGGGTGGCGTGCCGCGGTGCGAGCAGCGCGACGGCGTCGTCGATGTTCTGGGCCGGCGCGATCCGCTCGGGTTCCGGCTCGCCGGTGTGCTTGTTGGAGACCAACTCCTTCTCCAGATACGTGTCGCCCCAGGACGCGATCACCGAGAGGACGGGCAGCAGCGCGGCACCGCGGCGGGTGAGGCCGTAGGTGACGTGGCGCGGGGCGTACTCCGTGCGCTCGATGACGCCGGCGTTGGTGAGGTGACGCAGCCGGGGGTGGAGCTGCCCGTCCGCCAGCCACGGCAGCCTCGGCTTGAACTCGGCGTAGCGCAGTGGCTGGGAGGAGACGGTCATCAGCACCCACACGCTCCAGCGCGGGGCGAGCAGGTCCAGGGTCTTGGTGACGCTCAAGAGATCGTTCGGTGTGGCGGGCGGCGCGGTGGTGGCCAAGAAGGTGGCTCCTCAAGCGGTACGGGTGGGTCAGCGGGTGCGGGAGGTGGTCGCCGTCGGTGTGGCGGGGGCCGGTACAGCCGGCGGGTGGGTGTCCGGGGCGGACACCCGGCGCAGGCCGCCCAGGACCGCGCTGGTGCTCTTGGCGTAGGCGTCGCGGGTGGCGACGGACTCGGCGATGCGGCGGGCGCAGTCGAGGATGTGGCCGACGGCGAACCGGCCGATCTCCTGGTCGGGGGCGGTGAGTTCGCGCAGCCTCTGCAGCTGGAACGCGATGCTGCGTTCGGCGAGGGCCAGGTCGCCGTGGGTGCCGGTCAAGGCGGCGAGCAGCGTGGTCTCGCCGGAGGCGTCGGCGAGGGCTTCAAGTTCGGTGAGCGGCTGTCCGTACAGCGCCTCGATGCGCTGGGCGACGAGCTGGGATACGGCCTGGGGCGGGGTGTCGGGCTGGGGCAATCGGTGGACTTTCAGGGACGTCGTATCCGCACCACCCCGGCGCGGGGTGCTGCCGGCGCGGGCGGAGCGGTGGCGGCGATCTTGGGGCTCAACCCGGGGCGTGCCGGGCCTGCTTGGTTCGGCGCCGGCATGGCGCGCAGCAGCTCGTCGAGTGCGGCGGTGTAGCCGTCGCGGCCGGCCAGCGCTGCCTGGAGCCAGTCCGCGTCCCACCGCAGGTCCTCGGCGGACAGGTCGTTCATGTCCCCGTCGGATCCCGTCGCGGCATGGACGCGGTCACGGACGCGGGCCGCCTGCTCCTCGGCGACGGCGAGGAAGCTGCGCAGTTCCAGCGCCCGCTGGAGTGCGGCATCGGCCTCGCCGCGGGCTGTCTGCGCGTACAACTCGGCTACCTCGGCGCCGAACGCTTCCTGCAGTGCCGCATCACGGCTGCTGGACTTGTCGATGACGCTCACCGCGTAGCCCCGCGCGCCGTGGTGTTCCGCGTGCTGGGCAGCGTGGGCGGAGAGGTGGGCAGGGCCGGAGCGCGACGAGCAGCCGGGGACGCGCCGCGCCACACTCCGGGTCCGCGCTTGCCGGGCGCGTTGGGGTCGAGGAGGTACTTCACGACCATGGCGCGGCCGTCGCGGGAGGCGACCGCGGCGTTGACCTGGTGGGCCAACTCCATGACCGGATCGTCGAGTACGTCCGGCGGCTGGGTGCCCAGCGCCTCGACGAGCGCGTCCTCGGCGGTGTCGAGGGCCTGCTGCGTTTCGGCGAGCAGGCCGAACCAGTGCACGACGGTGGTGGCCTCGGGGTTGGCCTGCGGTGCCGCCTCAACAGCCCGGCGCAGGTCGGTGAGCGGCATCTGGAATCGGTCCTCTATGCGCTCGGTGATGACGCCCATCACGTCTTCGCTGGCGTCGAGCACGAAGAATCTCCCTTCGTTGTGGGTATTCCGGTGTGAGAATGGGGAATGGGGTGCCGGTCGGCTAGTCCAGGCACATGTAGACCTCGCGGTAGACGTACGTTCCGGACACCCAGCCCTTTACGCCAGTGGTCTTGTCGGTGATGTAGCGCCAATTGCCGTGGGTCTTGTGGACGGTGACCTTGTGGCCCCGGTAGAGCACGCCGCGGGCGGTGGACTTGCTGGTCGCCTTCGAGCGGATCGTCACGGCCTTTGCGCCGATCACCCACGGTCCGAGCCGGTCACACGGGCGGGTGGCCGGAGCCGAGGCCGGTGCGCTGGAGGGTGTGGCCATCGCGCTCGGAGCCGATATGACCGGGAGGGCCAGTGCACCCAGCACGGCAATGGATGCGGCGAATTGGGTGGTGCGCATGCGGAATTGACCTCCATAGCGTGGAGAGGGAATGCGGCAGCAGCCCCAGGCAGATGCCGTGCGGGCTGAGAACAAGAGTCCGGAGAATCCCCGGTTTCGGTAACCGGGGATTGCGTGCTATGTTCCGCGCCGCCTAGCGCGACTGACAGCAATTCACCGTAGAAGGAAGGTGAAATACCCGCCGGATAGTGAGAGTTCAGCGGCTCGGCCCGCGGGGCGGAGCAGGGCGTGCCGGCAGGCTGGGGACGGCGGTGACGGGCCGGGTCGCCGGCGAGGCAGTCGGCAGCGAGGGCTTGTCGCCGTTCCAGTGCGCTTCCCACCACTGAGTGGTTGCCTCGAAGCTCTGGAAGCCGCCCTCGCGCAGCGTGTGCGTCCACTCGGTGGTGTCGACCTCTTCGAGCAGCACGCGGAAGGGCATGGCCGCCTTCTCGTCGACGGCACGCAGCATCACGGTCGTCTGGATCGGTTCGTCGTCGCGTGTGTAGCTGGTGAGCAGGGCGAAGTGGTCGCCGTCGCTGCGCAGGCGCTGCTCCAGCACGCGGGTGGCGTCGTTCGCGGCCGTGGTGCCCATGCCGTCGGGCAGGAGGATCTTCTCCTCGGGGCAGCCGCGGGCGATCAGCCAGGACTGGGCCATGGACGGAAGCGGCAGCTCCGCGTGGTCGAACTGGTAGGTGCGCGCGGCCGAGTCGCGTTTGAGGTGCAGAGCGACCAGCTGCGGTTCACCGGGGATGCCCCAGGTGACGGCACCGTTGTGCATCACGTAGAAGCTGTGCTCGGCATCGTCGCTGTGGTGCTCGGCGAGGACGGTCATCGAGTCCTGCTCGATGCCGATGTGTCCCCAGAACTGATCGGCGACGTGGTCGTTGACGGCTTCGTAACCGTCGAGGCGGAAATCGGGTTCGTAGGTGGGCATCGGTACTTTCGGACGTGACCCCGGCGGCGCCGTGCGCGGAGTACGGAGCGCGGTTTCAGCGGCGGGTACGGGAGACGGTGGGGAGAGTCGGCGGCAGGGGCGCTGGCGTGGTCCCGGGCGGGCCCCCGCGGCGGGGTACGGCCAGTACGGCGCGGCCGGCATCGGTGAGCGTGACGGGCTGCCCGGCGTGCACCGGGTGCGCAGTGTCCCGCTCGACCAGGCCCATCTCCTCCAGGTGCTGCAGCTGGGCGTAGGAGATGCGGGTGCGGGTGGGCGTCGCAACGGCGAGGCGATGGGTGACGAGGTGCTCGTGCAGCTTGGCGCCCTGGGCGATGGCGAGCAGGGCCGCGACGTCCTTCGTCGCGATCTGCGGAGGCGTCTGCCGAGGAGCGGTGGCCTCGATCGACTCCAGCACCGCGGCTGCCGCAGTCTGCTTCGCATCGCGGACGTCGGCGGCCGTCGCCAGCTGATCAAGAATGCGCTCGATCCGGGCGAACAGCGCCTTGTTCACAGGCAGTTCACTGGCGGCGAGACGAGCGAGACGGACACGGTGGAAGGTGACGTCCCGCTCGGCGGTCACCAGCTCGCGGTGCGCGTCGGCCAAGGCAGCGTGCGGTGCGTCGAGGAATCCGCCGTCGCGGTATTGGCGCAGCACCTCGACGCCGCACCCCACGGCGGCCTCGATCCGCTGATCGAGGGCGGTGGGCATCAGCCCGTCGGGCGGGGGTGAGGTCATGTCGGAGCGGTTCCTGGGTCCGGGGCGAGCGCCTCCAGGGCGAGTCGGACTTCTACGTACGGTCCGTCGCGGGTATGCGTCGTCGGGCCGAGCCGGTCGAGGAGCCGGCGCATGGGCGCATTCGACGCCTGCGTGAACGCGGACAGGGTGTGGGCCCCTCGCATGCGGGCGTGGCGGGCGGCTTGGCGGGCCAGGGCCGTGCCGATGCCCTGACGCTGACGGTGGTCGGCGACCTGCAGTCCGAGGTCGACGACCCCCGGCTCCCGGCTGACGGGCCCGACGCAGACGAGGGCCACAGGCCGCTCGTCGGCGCCGAGCCCGATCCAGCACTGCGCGTGGGCAAGCAGCCGGGACAGGTCGCGGGGCGCAAGGCGGGTGCGGCCCCAGCGGCGCAGCAAGTTCTGCTCGGAGCACTGCGCGTGGAAGGCGGCGACCAGGTCCCAGTCCGTCTCCGTCACCCGCTGGGCGAGCACGAGGGCGGAATGCCTCAGCAGGAGCAGCTCCGGCAGACGGCCAGCAGGTCGGCGAGCCGGTAGGCCCGGTAGCGGCTGCCGTCGGCCGCACGCGGCTTGCAGGGCTGGACTCCATAGCCGCGCAGGAGCAGACCCAGCCGCAGCGCAGTGAGGTCGGCGTAGCTCCAGCGTCCCTCGGCCTGGCCGGGCAGATCGCGCAGGCGCTCGACCAGCTCCGCGGTACTCACGTACTCCGGGGCGCCCTCGTCGTCAAAGACCGAAAGGCAGGCGTGCACGATCGTCTGCGGGCGACTGGGGCAGGACAGGAACTCCTCGCACGCGTCCTCGTGGAGGTCGTCGAAGTCGTCAAGATCGTCCGGCTCTTCGCAGTCGTCGAACTCGTCGAAGCCGTCGAGCCCCTCGAAGTCGTCGAAGTCCGGTTCGTAGTCGGGCTCCTCGTCGTCCAGCGGTTCGTACTCGGTCGAGGGCTCGGCCTCATACGCGGCGGCGCAGCAGCAGGAGGAGGTGGACAGGAGCGCGCTCAGCTCTGCCCCGGCCGCCATCCTCTCGACGAGCAGGTCGGTCAGGGTGTTCAGCTGTTCAGCGGGACTGACGCCGGGAAGCTCGGCGTCGGCCAGCTCGGCGAGCTGCCGGTCGAGGTCCTGGACTTCGACGAACACGTCGAGGATGGCGCGGTGGTGTGGGTTCTCGGTGACCTGGGCCGGCGCGAGTACGGCGGCGGCGACCTGGTCGATCAGGGTGGGGAACTGCGTCAACGAACGGGGCCCTTCGGGGTCGGGGGCAGTGCGGGTCGGGGAAGGCCGGGCATCGCGTAAGGCGGTGGTCCCGGCTTGGGTACGGGCGGGCGGGTGCCCAGCTGCGGCGAGCGGGTGCGGGCCGCGTGGGTGCGCTCGCCCAGGGGGCGCCGGCGGATACCGAGGCGGGCGCGGGCGGTGTCGTACACGTCGTGCGCCTCGCGCGGGCGGACGGCCACGACGTGGATCTCGGTGGTGTGCGTGGAGTTCGCGGGCGCCGGCCGCTGGGCGTAGACGATGCGCCAGGCGTTGCGGTGATCGACGTAGACCTTGCGGCAGCCGACGAGGTCGCGGTTGAGCTTGGCGCCGAGGAGGCGCGCGTTGACGATGTCCTGAAGCTGGGCGAGCGCCAGGTCGCGGATATCGACGGGGGCTTGCAGGAGGTCAGTCAGGGCACGGGGATCGAAGGACAGGCCGAACTTCGGCCGGTCCTCGTGGCCGGTCATCCGCCGGCCTGGCTCGGTTCGCCGGTCTCCTCCTGGCCCCCGGGTTCTTCCGCCTCCTCGGTGGCGGCGGTGGTCCGGTTCGAGGGGCGGGGGCCGGGCAGCAGGCGGTGCGCGGGCCGGTCCGGATCGGTCATGCACGCGGACAGCGGTCCACCTGCGGCACGGACAGTGGCCATGGCGTGGGTGAGGAAGTCCCTATGCCACACGAACAGCCCGGACAGTCCGGCTTCGGCGTCCTTGTGCTGCTGGTAGGCCAGCCACAGGGCATGAAGCCAGGCGACGACGTCGGGGTGCTCCTGCCACTGGTCGCACCACGGCGCGGCGGTGGTGACCTCCGCGCCGTAGACGCGCATGAGGAAGTCGTCGACCCAGTCGGACAGGGCGTCGAGTTCGTCCTCGTACTCCTCGTCCTCCAATTCAAGGATCGGACGCGGCTCGGGCGGCACGGGGGTGGGCGGCAGGCCCGCGAACCCCGGCAGTCCGTATGCGGCGAACAGCGAGTCCGGTGGCGCCGGGGCGGCGGCGAGGCTGTCGATCTGGCGGTCGTGCTCTGTGGAGCGATCCAGCAGCATGGCGACGTTCGCCTCGACTCTCGCCAGATCGGCCTCCGGCAGCCGAACCGGCTCCATCTCTTCCTCCTCCGAGGGGGGATGGGCGTCGGATATCTGAACCGGATCCTTCTCCGCGTCGTCCGATGGGTTGATGGATTCAGGCACGAAAAGGGGCCTCCTTGGGCCGCAGCCATAGGGCGTTAATTGCGGCTCCAACCATCCGGAGAATGCCCGGTTTCGGTAACCGGGACTTCGCTGCTATAACGCTGCGCGCGGCACGACGCGAACACGCCGTACGCCGCGCGCGCGGCAGAATCAGCCTTAGACGACGAGCGTCAAGTCGTCCTGAGAAAGGGTCTGTTGCAGTGTTTCGGTGAGACGGTCGGCAGCGATCTCGGCGTACTGCTTGGCCTTCTCGACGCCGATGAAGTCGCGCCCCTCCAGCAGCGCCGCGACCCCGGTCGACCCGGAGCCGCAGGTGAAGTCGAGCACCGTGCCGCCCTCCGGAGCGATCTGCACCAGCTCCCGCATCACGGAGACCGGCTTCTGCGTGATGTGCTGGCGCGCCTTGCCGCTGGGCTGCGAAGCACTGTAGAGGCCCGGCAGGTAGACGGGGTTGCGGGCGGCATCGATCGGGCCGTTCGACGCCCAGACGATGAATTCACAATTCTGGGTAAACCTCCCCTTTTGGGGCCGCGCCTGTGGCTTGTGCCAGGCGAGGACGCCGCGCCACAGCCAGCCGGCGGCCTGGATGGCGTCCGTGGTGATCGGCAGCTGCCGCCAGTCAGTGAACAGCAGGGCGGTGCCGCCGACCTTGGTGAGCCGGTGCGCCTCGGTCATGGTCTGGGTCAGCCAGAAGCCGTACGACCTCTGGTCCATGTTCTCGCCGGTGAAGTCCGGCAGCTCGTGGCCGGCGTCGGCCGAGGTGTACTTCTGCTTCGCGGACCGGGAGGTGCGCTCCTTCGCCGTCCGCCCACCGCTGTTGTACGGCGGGTCGGCGATGACGGAGTCGACGCAGTTGTCCGGTAGTTCAGCGAGGACGCCGAGCGCGTCGCCCTGGTGCAGAGAAAAAGGCAAAGAGATACCCCAATTCGGGTCGGGTGAGATGAGGGGAGAGGCGCTCCAGCTCGCCTGGATGACCCCACAGGACCGAAAGCGGGCGGACGGCTCCGCGGTCTGCGACGTGAGGGGGCGAGGGGAGGAGCCAAAACTGTAGGGCACGATCCCCGGTTGAGCGCTATCGCCGCCGAAAACCCCGAAACAGAGCCTTGATCACGAACGATTTCGGCAACCGGGGATCCGCCCCTACTGTTTTGGAACTGCCCGGCGGACACCGCCGATGGCACATCCCCGCCCCTGCCTTCGTGGAGGTATCCCCATGTCCTGGCAAACCTGACCCGACGCCCCGTGCCGGCGCGAGCGGCAACTCGCACCGGCACACGGGCCACCCGAATTACCCACCACCCGGCCCACGCGCCCTTTCCTCAACGACGCACGCGCCGCCGGGACTTCACCAAGGACCTCGCTGTGACATCGCTCTACCCTCCCCTGCCCGCGATCCGGCCGCCGGCCCGTGACCGCCTTCCGGGAGGCGGACCGGATTGAAGGGCATAGCCGCCGGCATCGGCGTCGTCGTCCTCTCTCCGCTCCTGCTCGCGGGCACCGCCATGATGATGGCGTCCTCCAGCGAAGCCTCGACCACCGCCTCCTTCAGCGGCTGCCTGACCGGCATCGACACCGCCGAGGTGACCAAGGAAGTCACCAAGCTCCTCGACGGCGCGTCCGGCAAGGACGTCCACATCCAGGGCCTGGACCTTCCGGCCGAACAGATCCCCAACGCGCAGACCATTGTGGCCAGCGGCATCAGCCTTGACGTCCCCAAGAAGGGGCAGATCATCGCGATAGCCACCGCGATGCAGGAATCACGGCTGCGCAACCTCAACTCCGGCGACCGGGACAGCCTCGGCCTGTTCCAGCAACGCCCCAGCCAGGGGTGGGGAACCGCGCAGCAGATCCGCGATCCGGTCTACGCCTCCGAGCGCTTCTACAAGGCGCTGCTCGAGGTCGACGGCTGGCAGCAGATGAAGGTCACCCAGGCCGCCCAGGCCGTCCAGAAGTCCGGCTACCCGGACGCGTACGCGCAGTGGGAGGACCTCGCCACCGCGCTGCAGAAGGCCATCGCCGCCACGTTCCCGAACGCCGACAAGGACGAGACCGCCAAGGACTCGGCCAAGGACAAGGATGCCGAGTCCAGCTCCGGCGAGTGTACGCCGGACAAGGACGGCACCTCCTTCGGGCGGATCCCCGAGGGCAGCGTCCCGAAGGGATACAAGATCCCAAAGGACGCCGACCCGAAGGCCCGCAAGGCCATCGAGTGGGCCATGCACCAGCTCGGCACCCAGTACCAGTGGGGCGGCTCGTGCACCGACTCCCACGGCCCCGACCCGATGGGCCGCTGCGACTGCAGCTCGCTAACGCAGCAGGCGTACGCGCACGCCGACGTCAAGCTCACCCGCACCACGTACACACAGGTCAACGAGGGCAAGACCGCCTCAACGAAGAACCTCAAGCCCGGTGACCTGATCTTCAGCCGCGGCACTGCAGCCCGGCCCGAACACGTCGGCATGTACATGGGCGAGGGCCTCGTCATCGAGGCCCCGCGCACCTCGAAACCGGTCCGGATCACGCCGATCAAGGACTGGGAAATTTTGGCCGTCCGCCGCGTCCTCTGACGCCGCGCGCCGCCCGGACACCTCCCGGGCCGCGCCTCGCTGGGCCCTCTTCTCGCGCCGCGAGCGCACCCCTCCCCTCTGTCTTTTCCCTTTCGCCGGCCCCTGCACGGCCTGCGCACGCAAGGAGCCCCGCCACACCCATGCCCATACCTCTCGCAGATCGCGCCGCAGTCCTCCTCGCCTACGACCCAGGCATCTCCCCCAAGGGCGGTGGCCTCCCCGGCCTGTCTGTGCTGAAGAACGTCGTCAACAGCATCAACATGTTCGGGATCATTGCCGTCGTCGGCGCCCTGGCCGTCTCCCTCGGCGTGTGGGCCTGGGGCCACCACACCGGTGGCCACCAAGCCGAGGCTAACGGGAAGAAGGGCGCGGTCGTCGCAGCCGGCGCCGCACTCGGCCTCGGCGCCGCCAACGGCATCGTCGCCTTCTTCAGCGGCCTGGGGTCGCAGGTCCACTGATGCCGAAGCGACTCCCCTCCCTGTCCGGATACGGCGTGACCTGGTCCGCCAACAAGCGCGTCGCGATCGTCGCCCTGGTCATCACCGCACTGCTCGCCCTCGCCGCGACCGCCGCCTGGTTCACCGGCCGCGGCGAACACCACCAGGGCGCCAACCCGCCGTCGCAGAACAGCAGTTCCTCCCCCTCCGAAGCCGCGCCGAAGCCCGCAGCCGGGTCGGGGTCGGTCTCCAAGCCCCCGCAGATCGCCGAACCGGTCGCCTTCGCCAAGGCCGCAGCAGCGATGCTCTGGTCGTACGACACCCGCGACACAAGCCGCGACCAGCAACTCGCCGGCATGCGTGCGTGGATGACCAAGGAGACCAAGTACAACGACTGGGCCTCCGTCTCCGGCCAGGTGCCCGACCCGCTGCTGTGGTCGCGCATGGCCGACCAGGACCAGCACGCCACCGCCGAGGTCGCCGAAGGCCACTACCCCGGCGCATTTAAGCAGGCCCTCGCCGAGGATCCGTCCGCGATCACTGAGGCGTACGTCTACGTCGTCACCGTCAACGGCAAACAGCAGATCGAGTGGAAGAAGGGCGGCGGCGGAGCCGAGGAGCGCGCCGTGACCCTCGCCGTGCAGTGCCGGCCCAACCACGACTGCACCCTCGCCGCCATCGCCCCCAGCGTCACGCAGTGACCCTCCTCACCAACAGATAAGGAGGTCAACTCCCATTGGGTTTCTGTGACTTCCCCGTAGCGGACAAGCTGTGTGCCGTCGGCGAGGCCGTCGACTTCGCCTCCGATCCCGGCAAGGCAATCGGCGACTGGATGGCCAAGAGCGCCGGTGAACTCGCTGCCGCCGCAGCCGATCTGGCCGCCAAGGCGGTCGACGCCACTACCAAAGTCGATCTGAACGCCGGTTGGTTTCGCGACAACTACGAGATGCTGCTGCCGATCGGCCTGGTCATCCTCGTGGCCACCTTCTGCGCGCAGCTCATTCGGGCCGCCGTCAAACGCGACGGCCAAGCCCTCACCCAGGCATTCACCAGCACCGCCAGCGGCGTGATCTTCGCGTTCGCCGCCATCGCCCTGACCACCGTCGCCATTGAAGTGGTCGACGCCCTGTCCGCCGGCCTGTTCAAGGCATCGAACCTGTCCATCGAAACGGCCGTACGCCGCATCGTGAAGGTGTCCCAGATTCCCGCATTGGCGGGCCTGGGCTGGCTGGTCGCTGTTTTCGCCGGACTCGGCGCCGCTGTCGGCGCGTTCCTCTACTGGTGCGTCATGATGGTCCGCAAGGTCGGCATCCTCGTCATGGTCACGCTCGCCATTTTCGCGGGCGCAGGCGGAGGCTGGGAGGTCGCCCGCCGCTGGCGGCGCGGCTGGATCGAGGCCACCGCCACCCTGGTGGTCAGCAAATTGCTGATGACGATCATCTTCGTGCTCGGCATCGCCGCCATGGGCAAGACCGAGTCCAAGGACGGCCTGGGCGCACTCGCCGATGTCATGGCGGGCATCGTGATCATGGTGCTCGTGCTGCTCTGCCCGTACGCCACGTTCAAATTCGTCCACTGGGCGGCCGAGGGCACGGACGGAGAGTCGATTCACCGTGCCGGTGGTGCCGGCGCCCAGCTCGCCAAGCAGCACGCCGAGAAGGCCACCCGCAAGGCCGCAGCCGCAGTCGCCACCGCCGGTACGGGCGGCGCGGCAGCCGGAGCAGGCGCCGCCCAGGGCACCGAAGCCGCAGGCGGCGGATTCCCCGGCGACATCGCCGCCAACCCCACCGGAGGCAGCGGCCAGGAAGGCCAAGGCTCGACGGGTTCCGGAGGCGACGGGATCAAGGACGGCCTGGAGAAGGCCGTTCAGCCGCCCCCGACCAGCCCCGGTGATGACACCAGCGGCCAGGTAGGCGGCGCGCCGGGAGGCGGCGGTTCCGCATCCGCACCCAGCGGCGGCAGCGGCTTCATGTCGCAGCCCGGCACCGGTGCCTCCACACCCCCGCCACAGGGCGCCCCGAACTCGGCCGGCACCAGTGGGACCGGCACACCGCCGCCGTCGCCCACCGGCCTGTAGCCCCTGCCCGACTCCGGGGCGGCACGCGCCGCGCACTCTTTCGCCGCGTGCCGCCCCGCGCACCCCCGGAACGGCCTTTGTCTGATCTCACTGTCACACCGCTCACCGTCAAATTCCCCCACCGCTCCCGGCGCGGCATCCTGCTCGGCCTCTCCCTGCCGCAACTCCTGCTGGTCTCATGCGCGTTGGCGCTCCTGCTGGCCACGGTGGTATCCACCGGCCTACTCGGGGCCATCGCCCTGACACCGCTGTGGGCCGCGGTCGCCGCCCTGGTCGCCATCCGCCGGCACGGCCGCTCGCTGATCGACTGGGCGCCGATCGTGCTGCGCTTCGCGCAGCGGCGCCGCACCGGGCAGACCCTGTGGCTCGCCCGGCCCGTCACCCGCCCCCGCCAGGACGGCGTCCTGCACCTGCCCGGCACCGCCGCCTCGCTGCGGGTGGTCACCCCCGGCGACTCTGCCAACGGCGCCGCAGCCGTTCACGACCCGCACCACCAGACCCTTACCGCCATCGCCCGAGTCTCCAGCCGAGCCTTCGCCCTGCTGGATCCCGCGACCCAGAACCACAACGTCTCCGGATGGGGCCGGGCCCTGGCCGGTATCGCCCGCACCGGACACGTCGCCACCGTGCAGGTGCTGGAGCGCACCGTGCCCGACAGCGGCGACACCCTCGCCCGGCACTGGAGCCAGCAGGGCCACCCCGAGACACCGGTGGCCGGACAGGTCTACAGCGATCTGGTCGCCTCCGCGGGCCCGGCCGCCGCCCCGCACGAGGCATACCTGGCCATCAGCCTCGATATGAAGGCCGCCAAGCGCCTCATCTCGCAGGCCGGCGGAGGACTGCCTGGCGCCTTCACCGTCATGGAGCAGACCACGTCCGCCATCGCGCAGGCCGCGCGCAGTGCCGGACTGATGGTGACCGGCTGGCTCTCGGCGCGTGAGATCGCGGCCGTCATCCGCACCGCCTACGACCCCAAAGCTCTCTCCGCGCTACAGCAGTGGTCGGAGTCCGGGCGGGCCGAAGCCGACCCGGCCGCCGCCGGGCCGGTTGTCCAGGTCGAGGAGTACGACCGGCTCGCCACCGACTCTGCCCGGCACGCCACCTACTGGGTCGAGGACTGGCCCCGCACCGAAACCTCGGCAGGCTTCCTGCACGGGCTGATGTTCACCGCCGGGGTCCGCCGCACCCTCTCCCTTACATACGTGCCACAGGGGCTCGAATCCGCGATGCGCGACGTGCAGCGCAAGAAAGCCGCGATCATCGCCGACGCGAACGAGCGCTCACGGCGCGGGCAGGTCGACTCCGAAGCCGACAGCGTCGAGTACGCGGACGTCAAAACCCGCGAGCGCCAGCTGATCGCCGGGCACGCCGACGTCGCCCTGACCGGACTTCTCACCGTGTCCGCCGAGACCGACGCTCTCCTCGACGCCGCCTGCGCGCAGATCGAAACCGCCGCCGTCACCGCCCAAGTCGACCTGCGGCGCCTGACCTTCCAGCAGCCCGACGCGTTCACGCTCGGTGCCCTCCCCCTCGCCCGCACGGCCCTGTAACCCCGCACCGGCCACCCGCCGACGTCCTGCCGCCGCGGCAGGAAGGAACTCTTCCCCTTTGACCTCTGCCATCCCCGTCGGTGACGCGTACCCGTTCCTCCGGGCCGCCAGCGCCGGCATCCGCCACCACGCGCGCACCCTCGCCCCTCGCACTCAGCACCCGGCCTCGGCTACCGACCGCGCGCACCTCGACGTGCTGCACGCCCACCTGACCGCGCTGCACCAGCTCCTCGACCAGCTCGCCGAGACCACCCGGCCCCCGCACCCCGCCGCCGGCCGACAACTCGCCACCGCCCACACCCGGCTGTGGCAAGCCACCGCCGCCGTCCACGACGCCTTCCACCTCCTTCCCGTGGCAGACGCGACCGCCCCGGGTACGGAATGCCACCCCGAACGCCTCCCCGAAGGACCACCCGTCCTGACCATCTGCCAGCGCCACCTCGCCGCCGGCCACGTCGTACGGCGCAAGACCACACCGGCCGACCTCAACTCCCCACCGCCCGGCCGCACCACTACCTGCGCCCAGTAACCCCCACCACCGAAAGGCCCTGCATGCGCAAGCTCAATCGCTCCACCTCCGCCGCCGTCATCGTCGCCACGCTCGCCGGCACCGCCGCCCTGGCCACCGCCGCGCCGGCCTCCGCCGCCAGCTACCACTGCAAGACCAGCAGCTACACCGTCGACGACCCGAGCTACACCGGTCC
>NZ_JBEOVM010000146.1:0-13702 GCF_040295505.1 Streptomyces sp. NPDC002790
GTCGAAGCCGTACCCGGTCCCGGATCCCGTCGAGTTGTTCGACGGCAATCCCGCGACCGGTGCGTTGCGCGACGGACACGATCTCCTTGCTGATCCTGTGGTTCATGTGCGTGGCATGCCGGTGCTCCTTCCGGCTGCGCCGCGCGAGGCGGCGGGTGGCCGACCGGGTCTGCTTCTTCTGCAGTTCGGCGCGCTTGCGGGACTGCCACCGCCGGTAGCGCGACAGACGACGGCCCTGGTAGTTGGCGCCGTCGCTGGTGGTCGCCAGGTTCACGATGCCGCGGTCCACCCCGATCCAGTCCACCGGCTCGTACACGTCCGGGTCCGGGATGTCGCAGGTGGCGATCAGGTACCACGTGCCGCGCCGCTGAACCAGGTCACTCTCGCCCTTGCGGAACGAGGCCAGGGTCTTCAACTGGTCCACGGATCCGGTGTACCTGACGTTCTTCATGCGGCCGTCAACCGTCCAGATCGACACCGTGCGGGCGTCGTACTGCCAGGACAGGCACCGGTCGTCGAACGGCTGCGCCGCCTCCACCCGAAAGGCGATAGGGGCACTGAGGGCCTTACGGTGCCGTTTGGTGGTGGCCGGCCCCAGACGACCTGCCTTCAGCGCGGCCGCGAGGGCCGCATACGCGTCCGCGACCTTCTTGATCGCCCGCACCGCGGGCTGCGCCGACAGCCCGAACGTCGCCTTCACGTCCGTGTAGACGAGCTTCTGCAGCCCGTTGCGGTCCTTCACGTTCCGCTCGAAGGCGACCTGCGCGACCCAGCCGGCGGCCCGGTTGCAGGCGTGCAGGGTCGCCTCGAGCGCCGACGCCTGCTCGGGCGTCGGCAGCAGCTTCACCTGCACCACCAGCTTCATGGCATCGGACGATAGTCCGAAGGGCGAACGCCCGACCAGGACTTCCCCGGTGTTCACCCATCCTGGTGGACCACCTCGGAACTGATTGCGTTTCTCGACTCCGTCGAGCAGCCATGCGACGACTCCGCCACCACGACGGGATACGGCGACGCTCCGCGTCGCACCCCCAAGAGGCGACTCCTCCCCCGCGTCAACGCCAGGGCATCCTCGCCAGAGTCAGGTGAGGGTCCAGGTCGTCGGGGTCTTCTGGTCGGGCGGGTACTGCGCCAGGGCTCCGTCGGCGGTGGCGTCGAGGGTCATGCGGGTGATGGCGTTGGTGAGGGTGTGGCCGCCGGGCGCCCGTTCGATCTGCCAGCGCTGGAGCGTGTTCTTCGGGTCGCACTTCTCCCACGTGGCGGCGGAGCCGGGCTCCAGCGGCACATTGAGGGTGAGCTTGCCACTGCGGGTCTCCAGGCAGGCGCCACTGGTGTCGTCGGCGACGGTCGCGTAGCCGTCGGCGGTACGGGTGATCCGGACGGTGCGGTCGGCGGTGCGGCCGCCGCGGTCCGCGAGGGTGTACGTGCCGTCGGCGATCGGGACGCGGGTCAGGTCGCGGACGCCGGGCGCGGTGCCGGTCGCGGCGGCGCGTGCGGTGAACGCGTCGTAGGTGGCGTCGGGGTGGGCGGTCCCCCAGGTGGTCTGGGCGATGTGGTCGAGGGCCGGGGTGGTGGCGCGGGTGACCTCGTTCTCGGTCTCGCCGCGTCCGTTGTCCGGCCACAGGCTGATCTTCGCGCCGGTGATCCCGCGGTCGGAGGTGAGCTTCTCGCCCTCGAAACTGCGCGGGTCCCACTGCTCGTCGTACAGCTTGCGGGTGTCGGTGTGGAAGCCGCCGCGCACCAGGTAGAGGGAGTAGGCGGCGTTCATCACGGGGTGGCCCTGCGCAATGAGGGTGCTCGGCTTCACGTCGACGTCCAGCCAGTGCTCGACGGTGGTGCCGGGGGCGACGGGCACGGTGTTGGCGCCGGTCAGGCCGTCGTTCCAGATGCGGAGCCGCTTGCCCTTGCTCGCGGCGTAGGCCTGGACGCGGTTGACGAAGTCGATGAAGGCGTCCTGTGGCGTGGCGTCCGGCCCGTACTTGGCGCGGGCGTACTCCAGCACGTGCGGGTACTTCGCGAAGTCGGAGCCCAGCATGTACTCGTCGGCGCCCATGTGCCACGAGCCGGACGGGAAGACCCCGCCGTACTCGTCGATCAGGCTCTTGTAGTACGTGAACGCCTCGGGCTTCGTCACATCGAGGCGGGAGGGCTGGGCCTTGCCGTCCCGGTCGACGAGTTGGAGGTCGGAGCGGTTCTCGATCCACGGGTCCATGTGACCGGGCGAGTTGATCTCGGGAACGATCTCGACGTGGTACTTGGCGCCGAGCGCGACGATCCTGCGGATCTCGCTCTTGGTGTAGTAGCCCCAGGTGTTGGCCTCGGGGTGACGGTCGCTCTTGACCTTGATCTCGAGGAGCAGCTGGTTGAGCCGGCGGTAGGACATCTCGCGCACCAGGTTCTCCAGCCAGTCGGTGGAGATGTGCACGTAGCAGGCGCAGACGCCGACACCGCGTTCCTTGTACCGCGGTACGTCGACGGTTCGGCCCGCCGGGATCGCGTCGCCCTGGGCGAGCATCTGGAGGAGGGTGCGGGTGCCGTAGAAGGAGCCGGTCTCGGCGGCGCCGGTGATCTCCAGCCGGGCGCCGGCCCGCAGTTCGTACCCCTCGGCTCCGAGCTGCCTGCGACCGGGGGCGACGTCGATGACGATGTCACCGGTCCGGGCGGCGCCGCCGGTGACGGGCACGGTGCCATGGCCCGCGGCGCGCAGGTCATCGACGAGAGTGCGGGCGACGCGACGGGAGGCCGCGTCGTCGGCGACGAGCCGGGTGCGGTCGCCGTACGTGTAACTGCCTTCGGACGGAGCCCAGTTGTCGAGGGCGGGCAGGGTCCGCGGGGCTGCTTCCTGCGGCGACGCCTCGGTCGCGGCGGAGACGGGCATGGCCCCGGCGAGGAGGGCGAGGGCGGCACCGGCCAGACCTACGAGACATGGTCTGCGGCGCCGGGCGGGCGGTGTCTTGCGCGACTCGGTCCACATGGGATCCGAGGATTCCGGGCGCCCAGGGAAGCAGTCCATGGACATCACCGATGAGTACTTGGACATCCGGGCGCGTCTGGACTCTGCGCCGCTCTCTGCCACTCTCCGTCACTCTCCACCGCGGAAATATTCGCTCGCACACGCCCCGCCGGCCTGCCTACGCTTGCTCCGCTGTCCTCCCCCGCACCGGCACACCTGCCCGTGCGGCCGAACCACCGGGCCCCGTGCCCACCGAGGGGGTGTCTTCATGACCCGGACCGAGCCGAGCGCGCCTCATCGCGACGTACCACGTACACGTAGTACTGCACGCGGATAACCGACCGAACCAGCCGTCGAGGCCGCTCGGCCTGCTCTTGCTGTCGATGACCATCTCCCCAGCAAGGAGCACAGGTGTCCGAGCACACCCCCAACACCCGCCCAAACGCCCGTCCCAGCCCCACTCTCAAGATCAGTACGTTCGTGTGCGCCTGGTGCGGTCTCACCGCGACCACCAGCGATCCGGACGGTCGTAGCCGTAACCACTGCCCTTCGTGTCTGCACTCGCGCCACGTCCTGGACCACGTTCAGGGCGGCCGCACCGAGTGCCACGGTCGGATGTCGCCGATCGCCATCGCCGTCCTGCGGACCGGTGATTGGAGAGTCGTCCACCGCTGCGTACGGTGCGACGAGCTCACCTCGAACCCTGTGAGCCCGGACGACAACCAGCTGGTGCTGTTGCGGATGGCGGTACGGCCGCTGGCCCAACCGCCCTTCCCTCTCGAAACGTTGGGCACGCTGTGAGCGGGGAGGCCCGGCATGCCGCGCCGTAACCGGACGTCGCCCGACGGCCCCGCCGACCGGCGGCGCCGCCAGCGCGACAAGGACGTACTCCACGGCCGGCGCGACGGCCACCGTAGCCGCGACTTCCGCTGCGCGGGCTGCCGGTTGGACGTGTCCCTCGACGCCCCGGGCAGCGGTCACCGCAACCACTGCCCGAACTGTCTGACCAGCCTGCACGTGGACGCCCGGATCCCCGGCGACCGCGCGTCGGACTGCCGGGGCCGGATGACCGCCTTGACGGTGGCCTGCCGCCCGGACGGGGAGTGGCTGATCGTCCACGAGTGCCTCTCGTGCGGCGAACTCTCCACCAACCGCGTCGCGGGCGACGACAACGCCCTCGTACTGATGCGTCTCGCGGTCCTGCCCCTGCGGACTCCGGCGGGGGCGAGCTCGGGGGTCCACCGACAGAGGTACGTTCAAGTAGCCCTGGAGTCTGACGTGTTGGGGAGAACCTGGGCCTAGCTTCAACTGTATGACCTCCAGACATCGCAGGGCCACTGTGGCCACTCTGCTCACCGTGGCCCTGTCCGCGCCGCTTCTGGGCGCCACACCGGCCTCCGCCGTCAACACGGCGCAGGCCGCGCCCCAAGTCCCGTACAGCAGCGGGTTGGAGCTGCCGCCCCTCAGCGGTGCGCACTCCGTGGGCCGCCGCACCCTGCACCTGGTCGATCGGAACCGCACCGATCCATGGATGCCGGCGGCCGGTCACCGGGAGTTGATGGTGACGGTGTCCTACCCGGCGCGCTCGGCGAGTGGATCATCGGCGGCGTACATGACCGACGAGGAGGCGCGGCTCCTCCTGGAGGCGAGGGGAGTCGGCGGTGTCGTGCCGCCCGAGACGGTTGCCGGGGCGCGTACTCGTGCGCACGTGGGTACTCGCCCGGCGCCGGGGCGTTTCCCCCTGGTGCTGCTCTCCTCGGGCTTCTCGATGCCGCGCACCACACTCACCTCGCTCGCCGACGATCTCGCGAGTCGCGGCTACGTCGTCGCCTCGGTGGACCACGCGTACGAATCCGTCGGCACTGCCTTTCCCGGGGGCCGGATGCTGACGTGTGTGGCCTGCGAACGGGTCGAAACTTCCGAGGAGTACGCGGCTGTCGTGCGCGGCCGGGCCAAGGACATGTCCTTCGTGATCGGCGAGTTGACCAACGGCCGCCGGGCCGGGGCGCTGTCCCATGTGATCGACCCGAGCCGGATCGGATTGGGCGGCCACTCGATCGGGGGCGCGACCGCGGCCGCGACCATGGCCGCCGACCGTCGCGTGCGGGCGGGTTTCGACCTGGACGGAAGCTTCTTTCTGCACCCCGCCGCAGCGAGGCTCGGCAAGCGTCCGTTCATGATGCTCGGCGCCGAGTCCCCGCATACCCCCGACAACCCGAAATCCGACTGGCCCGAGGCATGGAAACACCTCAATGGCTGGAAACGCTGGCTGACCGTGACCGGCGCCGAACACTTCTCCTTCACGGACCTGCCGTACCTGGCCGCGCAGTTGGGCCTCTCGGACCCTGCCATACCGATGTCCGGAGAACGCGGGTGGCGCATAACCCGCGACTACGTGTCAGCCTTCCTCGACCTTCACCTGCGGGGCATTCCGCGCCCACTCCTCGACGGCCCCGAGGCCACGCATCCGGAGGTCACCTTCCAACAACCGTGACGTGGCGCCCGATGACCGGGGCCGGCTCCCAGGTCACACCACGGAGTCCAGCCGTTGACGCTGATTCACCGTCAACTCCAGTTCCACGCCCGCCATCGCCTCATCCAGCTGCTCGACCGAGCTGACGCCGACGATCGGCGTTGCAGCCGGATTCCCTCCGGTCAGCCACGCCAGCACCACCCGGTTCCGGTTCGTTCCGGTCTCGGCGGCGATCTCGTCGAGCACCGCGAGACGCCGGGCCGTTCCGGGATGGTCGTACTCCTGTGCCAGTGGCTTGTCGGCGCGGGTGTAGCCACCGCTCAGCAGCGGCGTGTACGCCCACAGCGCCATGTCCGGATGGTGCTCCAGGTAGTGGAGCACCTCGTCGGTGACCGCGGCGAAGCGGTGCCCCTCGCCGGGCCGGAGCGCGGGGCGCGGCCGGAGGTACGTGTGGCGTTGCTGTATCGCGGTGAAGCCGGCGCCGCCGTGCTCAAGCGCGATCCGCCGTGCCCGTTCGACCTGCCACACGGGGTAGTTGGAGCAGCCGAGGCGTCCGACCGTGCCCGCGGTCACGAGGTCGTCGAAGGCGGCGACCGTCTCCTCCAGCGGTGTGGCCGCATCAGGCATGTGGGCCCAGTACAACTCGACGTGGTCCGTGCCCAGTCGTCGCAGGCTGTCGTCGATCCCTCCCTTGACGGCGCCGGCCGACAAGCCCTCGGCTGTCTCCGGGAAGCGTCCGGCCTCGGTCGGCTCGCACCCCACCTTGGTGCTGATCCTGACGCGGTCACGGACGCCCGGACGGCTCGCCAGCCAACGCCCGATCAACTCCTCGCTCCTCCCGCCGAATCCGGTCGGATCGGCCCAGAACGCATAGCAGTTGGCGGTGTCGATCCAGACGCCTCCGGCGTCCACGAAACGGTCCAGGATCTCGAACGACCGGTGCTCGTCCTGGGCCGTGCCGAACAGCATGGCCCCAAGGGCCAGATTCTCCATCATGCCTTTCACGCTAGGCGCGTTCGGTTCGGCGCTACGCTCCAATGTTGTGGCTGAATCACAGACCAATTTCGCGTGGGCGACGCTGTTGGACATCGGTTCGCCGGAGGGCGGACGGCGCCGCCTGCACGACCGTCTGGCTCACGCACTGCGCACCGCGATCCGGGACGGCCGGCTGACGGAGGGGGCCGCCGTGCCACCGAGCCGCGCGCTCGCCGAGGAACTCGGCTGCTCCCGTTGGGTGGTGACCGAGGCGTACGGACAACTCATCGCCGAGGGGTACCTCTCGGCCAGGGCGGGTTCCGCTACGCGTGTCTCCTGGACACCGGAGGCATCCGGCTCGACACCTCCACGGCCCAGCGGCCCACGCTCACCGACCCGGCCGCCCATCCGGTACGACCTCGCGCCCGGCCTGCCCGACCTGCGGGCGTTCCCCCGCCGCCGCTGGGCGGACGCCGTCCGAGCGGTCATCGGCTCGGCCGTCCACTACGACCTCGGGCTGCCCGACCCCGCCGGGCACACCGTGCTGCGTACCACCGTCGCGCAGTACCTGCGACGCTCGCGAGGCGCGGACGCGCGCCCCGAGTCCGTGACCGTGTGCGCCGGCGTCACGGACGGACTGCTGCGCACCTGCCGGGCACTGCGCGCCGAGGGGATCGCCGACGTAGCGGTGGAACACCCGGGGTGGGGGCGGCTGCGGGACGCCGCGACCAGCGCAGGACTCCGTGTGCACCCGGTCCCCGTGGACCACGACGGCCTCGACGTCGACTCCCTCGCACACACACCTGCGCGGGCCGTCATCGTCGGCGCGGCACACCAATTCCCCACCGGCACGGTGCTGTCCCCTGCGCGCCGGGCCGGTCTGGTGCGCTGGGCCCGCGAGTTGGACGGCTTCGTCATCGAGGACGACTACGACGCCGAGTTCCGCTACGACCGCCACCCGGTCGCCGTCATGCAGGGGATGGCCCCGGGCCGGGTCTTCCTCCTCGGCTCGGTCAGCAAGACACTGTCACCGGCCCTCGGCCTGGGCTGGCTGGTCGCCCCCGCCTCGATGGTCCCGGCGCTCCGGACGGCGAACCTCGTCGCCGCCGCGCCACCGGTGCTGGACCAACTCGCACTCGCCACCTTCATCGACCGCGGCTGGTACGACGCCCACCTGCGCGCGGCACGGCGGCGGTTCCGCTCCCGCCGCGACCTGCTGGTCCGCACTCTCGCCGCCCAGGTGCCGAAGGGTCGGGTCTCCGGCACGGCCGCCGGACTGCACATCCTGCTCCACCTGCCGGACGACACCGATACCCGCGGGACCGTCCGGGCGGCAGCCGCCACCGGGCTGCGCCTGGCGGACCTCGACGACTATCGCGCACACCGACCGACGGAACCCGCACTCGTCCTCGGCTACGGGAACATCAGCGACACTGAGATTCCCCAGGCCATCAACCTCCTACGCGAGGCGACCTTCAGCCGTTCGCTCGGGCGGGAACCTCGGTGATGCTCAGGGCGAAGTCCAGGTTCCCCACCCCGTGGTTGGCGAGGCCCACCGTGACCACGCCCGCTCCTTCCAGCCAGTGCGCCATCTTCAGGCCGCCGACGTCCAACGGGCGCAGCCCAAGGGTCTCGATGAACGCCTCCACACTTGCCTTCGCCTGCGCATCGTCGCCGGCGATGAAGACGTCGGGCCTCCCCTTCTCCAGGACGTGCCGGAAGACGGTGTTGAACGCCTTCACCACACTGGCGCTTGCCGGAGCCACCTTGGCGACTTCCTGCGCGATCGAGGTCTCCTCGCGGTGGGCGAGCCCGTCGAACGTGGAGTTGAAGGGATTGCTGATGTCGACGATGGCCTTGCCCGCGAGAGCGTCTCCGTACTGGGCGACGGTCGGTACGACACCGTCGTGCAACAGGGCCACGATGACGATGTCCCCGGCCGGGGCCGCGCCCCACTCCCCCGTCGTGGCGCCGCCGCCGAGTGCCTTGGCCAGGGCGGCGGCCTTGGCCTGATCGCGGCCCATGACCTCGACGGTGTTGCCGCCCGCTGTCGCCCGCGCGCCGATGGTGCGGGCCATGTTCCCGGTGCCGATGATGCTGATGCTGCTCATGAGATGTCCCGTCCTGGTTGCGTGTTGTCCGGTTCAGATGGCGGGTTCAGATGGCGGTGGTGCCGCCGTCGGCGATCAGTTCCATGCCGTTGACGTAGCTGGAGTCGTCGAAGGCGAGGAAGAGGGCGGCGGTGGCGATCTCGTCGGGGCTGCCCATCCGGCCGCGTGGGATAAGGGACTCGAACTGGCGCTTGGTGGCCTCGTCGAAGAGTTCCGCCTGCTTGGCGGTGGCGACCTGGCCGGGGGGCAGGACGTTGACGCGGATGCGGCGGTCCTTGAGCTCGTTGAGCCAGATACGGGCCCAGGCCTGCTGGACGGCCTTGCTGCCGGCGTAGACGCTCCAGCCGGGGAAGGCGCCGAGGGAGGCGTTGGAGCCGGTCATGAGGATGGAGCCGCCGTCGTTGAGGAGCGGAAGGGCCTTCTGGACGGTGAACAGGGTGCCGCGGGCGTTGAGCCCGAACCAGGTGTCGAACTGGGCCTCGGTGATCTCGCCGAGCGGGGCGGGCTCGCCGCCGCCTGCGCTGGCCCACAGCACGTCGAGGCTGCCCTTCTCCCGCTTGACGGTGTCGTACAGGCGGTCCAGGTCGGCCAGGTCGGCGGCGTCGCCCTGGACGCCGGTGACGTTGCGGCCGATCTCCTTCACAGCCTCGTCCAGGGCCTCCTGGCGGCGGCCGGTGATGAAGACGTGCGCCCCCTCGTCGACGAACAGCTTCGCACCTGCCAGCGCCATGCCGGTGGTGCCGCCGGTGATGACCGCGACCTTGCCGTCGAGCTTTCCCATGGTCGTTCCCTTGGGTCGGTGGTGCCGTACGTGCCCGGGAGGGGCGGCGACGTTAAGTACACCGCCGTGTGTGCTTAACGTACGGGGCAGGCGACCGGGGCGCAAGCTATGTACACCGGTCGTTACCCGGCTGCGGTACGCTGGACCCATGACGGAGTTGGAGAAGGGCCCCACGGGCAGTCGCCGCGGCCGGGGCGCCCGCGAGCGGATCCTCGGGGCGTCCCAGCGGCTGTTCCGCGAGCAGGGCATCAACCGCACGGGCATGGACCAGCTCTGCGCGGCGGCCGAGGTGTCCAAGCGCACGGCCTACCAGCACTTCGGCGGCAAGGACGGACTCGTCGCCGAGTATCTGCGCGGGTTCGATCCCGACGTCCTGTGCGGCGTGTTCGACCGCACCGACCTCACACCCCGCGAACGGCTCCTCGCCGCCTTCGACGTCCCCTCCACCACTCCCCTGTGCCCATACATCGCAGCCGCCGTCGAACTCCACGACCCCCAGCACCCGGCGTCCCAGTACGCACGCGACTACAAGAAGGCCGTCGCCGCGCGACTCGCCGACACCGCCCGCGAAGCCGGCGCCGCCGACCCCGAACAGCTCGGGGAGCAGCTCGCACTACTCATCGACGGCGCCGCGACCCGCACCCGGGTCCTCAACGCCGACGCCTTCCCCACCGCCGCCGCCATCGCCGCCGCCCTCATCGACAACGCCATCCCCGCCACGGCCGGCGATGACCGGCGCCGAGAGGAAGCCTCAGGCTGACCCGGCGCTCCGCGGTCGGGGAGACCGGCAGGCCGGCTTCTGCGCACACGTGCCCTCGGCGGAGTCGTCGTGGTCAGAGAGCCGGATCCGACGGCCCGACTATCGCCCGCAGTGCCGCAAGGTGCCCCCGGTAGGCATCCCGGCCTCCCCGGGTCAGGTGGAGCCACACGCGCTGCCGGGTGTCGCGGACGGCCTTGCGTTGCCCGACGTAGCCGGCGTCCATCAGTACGGTGACATGCTTGCTCAGCGCCGAGGCGGAGAGGTCGAGTTGCTTTTGGACCAGGCCGAACTCCGCCTCGCCCGCAGTGTCCAGGAGAGCGCAGATGCGCAGCCGGTTCGGGGCATGGACGGTGGTGTCGAACCCCTCCAGAAGGGAGTGGGTTTCGGCGCTCACGCGGTCTTCCTGTGCAGGCGGACGAAGGCAAGGTGGAAGCCGACGGACACGGCGGCGCCGATCAGCGAGGCCGCGATCAGCCACACCGGCCATCCAGTGACACGGAACGCGAGCACGGCCCCCACCACCAGCGCGGGCAGGCCGACCCCGAGCGGCACGGTCGCGCGCTTCGGCAGCACGTCCAGCCGCAGCGCCACGCCGGTCTTGTTGCGCCAAGCCTTCGCTGCGACGGCGAAGAGCACCCCGAACACCGCGGTGATCGCCAGCATGATGCCGATCCAGGCGGGGCGCGGCAGCAGCCAGTCCGAGTCGGCGATGACGCCTCCGTAGGTGATCGGGAGCGCGACAAGGTAGAGCGTAAGCGTGATGAAAAACCAGGTCGGCCATGGTGTGGCCGACAATGCTGCGGCGGAGGCCCGGATGTGCTCGGTGTCGGCCAGCACGGAACGGGCCTGCTCCGGCGTCAGTCGTACCCCGTTGGTTTCCATGTCGGAAAGAGTAGCGGCTGGTTTCCAGTACGGAAAGGGGTGAGTTTCCAGTACGGCAAGTGAAGCCTCTCCCGCTTGGGCCCTGCCTCTTGAGCTCGTCCATGCGACGCCAAACGGGGCAGTATGCGCCGTTTGTTCGGTGGTCAAGACAGATCAGGGGCCAGGACTCACTCTCGGTCCGTAGCTTCGCCAGCACGGGCCGTGTAACGTCCACGTCAGCAGTCATGGTTCCGAAGTACCGCCCGTGAACCTCAAATTCACGGGCAGCTTGCTGTTTACAGTCTCTGAGGACCAGGACGACCACCTCCGGCTCCCGCACGGTGCGGAAGCCGACTACGAGTCCCCTTGGAGGACACATGGCCACCGGAACCGTCAAGTGGTTCAACGCGGAAAAGGGCTTCGGCTTCATCGAGCAGGAGGGTGGCGGCCCGGACGTCTTCGCCCACTACTCGAACATCAACGCCTCCGGCTTCCGTGAGCTTCAGGAAGGCCAGAAGGTGAACTTCGACGTCACCCAGGGCCAGAAGGGCCCGCAGGCGGAGAACATCACCCCCGCCTGACGCCTGAGCTGTACACACGCGACGCCCGCCTCTGCTTGGAGAGGCGGGCGTCGTGCGTGTGTGCGGGGGGGCTTGTAGGGAGGGCTACCGCGTGGCGAGTTCGCGTACCGTCGCCATGTCGCTGAACGGGAGCGCTTGTTCGTTGACGATCTGGTAGGGCTCGCTGCCCTTGCCCGCTATCAGGACGATGTCGCCGTGCCCGGCGGCGGACAGCGCGAAGGAGATCGCGCGGCGGCGGTCGGCGAACCGTTCGAAGGCGACGCCGCTTGCCGTCAGGCCTGGGACGACCTGGTCCATGATCTCCCGGGGGTCTTCGTTCCTGGGGTTGTCCGAGGTCAGTACGCACAGGTCGGAGTAGGTCCCGGCGATCTCCCCCATCGGGGCACGCTTGGTGACGTCCCGGTCCCCGCCACAGCCGAAGACGGTGACGACCCGACCCGAGGCGAAGCCGCGGATGGTGGTCAGCACCTTCTCCAGCGAGTCCGGGGAGTGCGCGTAGTCCACGATGACGGACGTGCCGTCCGGGGTCTCGTAGCGTTCGAACCTGCCCGGGATCGGGGGCATCTGCTCGAGTGCGCCGACCAGTCCGGCCAGATTGTGCCCGGTGAGGTGGCAGGCGGCGACAGCGGCCAGTGCGTTGGAGACGGAGAACCGTCCGGGGAGCGGGATCGCGGCCGGATACTTGTGGCCGGCGTGGTGCAGGGTGAAGCGGGTGCCGACGGCGTCCATGGAGAGGTCGGTCGCCCGGTAGTCCGCCTCCGCGTCGATGCCGTACGTGACGACCGCACCGGGCATCATCGCCG
The DNA here is from genome assembly GCF_040295505.1 of Streptomyces sp. NPDC002790. Classification (NCBI taxonomy): domain Bacteria; kingdom Bacillati; phylum Actinomycetota; class Actinomycetes; order Kitasatosporales; family Streptomycetaceae; genus Streptomyces; species Streptomyces sp. NPDC002790. The sequence goes on from NZ_JBEOVM010000146.1 coordinate 12,299, forward strand.
CGATGTCCGCCCCGAGGGGATCGTCGGCGTTGACCACCGCGCGCCGGGACAGCCCCTGGAACAGCCGGAGTTTGGCGTCCCGGTAGTTCTCCATGGTGCCGTGGTCGTCCAGGTGATCCTGCGTCAGGTTGGTGAACACCCCTACGTCGATGAACGAGTGGTCCAGACGGTGCGTCAGCAGACCCATCGACGTGGCTTCCAGGACGACGGTCGCGACACCGCGGTCGCGCATGCACGCGAGCAGGTACTGAAAGTCCGGCGACTCCGGAGTGGTCAGTACCGACCGCGGCATCGGAATCACCTCGTCGCCGATCCGGCTGCCCGCCGTCCCGATCACCCCCACCCTGGCGCGCTCGGCGATCCTCAGCACCGACTCGACCATGTACGAAACCGATGTCTTCCCGTTGGTGCCGGTGACGGCCACCATCTTCATCTGCCGTCCGGGCTCGCCGTGGTACCGGGAGGCGACGACCGCGGCCGCCTTGCGTGTGTCCGGCACCGCCACGACGCACACGCCCGCGTCCGACGCCCAGGTCGCGGCGGGAAGCTCCGGTGCGGCGAAGTCGACGAGGACCGCCACCGCGCCGCGTGCGAGAGCCGGTCCGATGGACTCGAGGCCACCTTCGCGGTGACCGGGCACCGCGATGAAGAGGGATCCCGGAGCGGCGCGGTGAGCGTCGAAGCACGGGCCCGCGGTGATCCGCGTCTCCGGGTCGCCCGCAAGGACTTCATGGTCGTGCCCGGCGAGCAGCTCGCTCAACTTCACAGGGGTCCTCTCGTAGATGCACCGGCCGCCGGTCGTCCGGCAGTCGGCGCGCAGGTGGCGCGCAGGGCGCCAAGGGGTGACAGAGCAGGAGAATGTGGCGAGGACAGCCACAGTGCGGTCGCAGAGGAGAACGAAGACGTCGGCGCGCAAAGAGTTCCGCCGAAGCAGACACAGACGCAGAGTGATCAGGGCCGAGAACTACCCGGGATCGCTAGCCGTGACCGTGCAGCGCGCGGCAGCAGGCCGCGGGCATGTTCACCAGAATGACGCGCGCACATGCGGCCGACGGGCACACGGCATGAGTGGCCTGGAACAGGCACTCCCTCACTGCACATGTGCGACCCATACGTGGAGTGTACGTCCGGCCGCGGGAGCAATCTCCCGAAGTCCCTCCCCGACAGGACCGTCGGAGGTGCGCTGACCGGTGATGTTCTGGATCCACGGCGGCGGATTCTCTTCGGGCTCGGGAGCTCCCTCGACGTGCCCGGGCCGAGCAAGCAGGGCGCGGGCAACTGCGGCCTGCTCGACCAGCAGGCGGCGTTGCGGCAGGGGCGGGCTTGATCCCGCGGGCAGCGGCGTGACGGGGCTCGCGGACCGGGTCACCGCTCTCGACGGCCGGATGCGGGTGTCGAGTCCGT
>NZ_JBEOVM010000147.1:0-13140 GCF_040295505.1 Streptomyces sp. NPDC002790
ACGCCCGGTTACATTCCGAACCCGGAAGCTAAGCCTCACAGCGCCGATGGTACTGCAGGGGGGACCCTGTGGGAGAGTAGGACGCCGCCGAACTATTTTTGAGAGGACCCTTGGTCCCGGCACACATGCTGGGACCAAGGGTCCTTTTTGTATTTCCAGAGCTTTTCTCGGAGCGCGCCGGCACCCCGGTTGCGCGAGAATGACTGCGGTACCGAAGACAGGAGTCGACCGATGGCCACCAACTCTCCCGATGAGCGACCGGAGCGCGATCAGCGCCGACGGGACAGTGGTGATCGGGGGGACCGGGGCGGGTTCCGCGGCAACAGCGGTGCCCCGCGTCGGGACCGTCGGGACGGGGACCGGGAGCGTCCTCCTTTCCGCCGTGATGAGCGGCGCGATGACCGTTCCCACGGTGATCGGGACCGTGGGCCGCGTCGTGACGACAGCCGGCGTGATGACAACCGCGGTGGCGGCTTCCGTCGCGATGACAACCGGCGTGACGACAACCGTGGCGGCGGCTTCCGTCGGGACGATCGGGACCGGGATCGTGGGCCGCGTCGCGACGACAACCGTGGTGGTGGCTTCCGTCGCGATGACAACCGGCGGGACGACAATCGCGGTGGCGGGTTCCGTCGGGACGACCGGGATCGTGGGCCGCGTCGTGACGACAGCCGTCGCGACGACAACCGTGGTGGCGGGTTCCGTCGCGATGACAACCGCCGTGACGACAACCGTGGTGGCGGGTTCCGTCGTGACGACAACCGGCGGGACGACAACCGTGGTGGCGGGTTCCGTCGGGACGACCGGGATCGTGGGCCGCGTCGTGACGACAGCCGTCGCGACGACAACCGTGGTGGTGGCTTCCGGCGTGACGACAGTCGGCGTGATGACAACCGTGGTGGCGGGTTCCGTCGGGATGAGCGGCGCGATGACCGTTCGTACGGGGATCGGGACCGTGACCGTGGGCCGCGTCGGGATGACCGGCGTGATGACAACCGCGGTGGTGGCTTCCGGCGGGACGACAGCCGTGGTGGTGGCTTCCGGCGCGATGACCGGCGGGACGACCGTGGGCGTGCGCCGAGCCGTGATGACCGGGGTGGGCGGCCCGGGGGGTTCCGTGGGCGGGATGACCGTCGGGACGACAGGCGTGATGACAGGCGGGACGACCGGCGCGGTGGGCCCCGGGGCCGGGATGACCGGGAGCGGGACCGTGAGCCGATCAAGCGGTTGCCGATTCCGGAGGATGTTTCCGGCGGCGAGCTCGACAAGAGCGTGCAGCAGGAGCTTCAGTCCCTGCCGAGGGGGCTCGCCGAGGACGTCGCGATGAACCTCGTGATGGTGGCCCGGCTGATCGACGAGGACCCGGAGCAGGCGTACGCGTACTCCAGGATCGCGCTGCGTCTCGCGTCGCGGGTCGCTGCCGTGCGGGAGGCCGCAGGGTTCGCCGCGTACGGGACCCAGAAGTACAGCGAGGCGCTCGCCGAGTTCAGGGCCGCGCGGCGGATGACCGGGAGCGCGGAGCTGTGGCCGCTCATGGCCGACTGTGAGCGTGGGCTCGGCCGTCCCGAGAAGGCGCTGGACATGGCCGGTGCTCCCGAGGTGTCGAAGCTGGACAAGGCCGGGCAGGTCGAGATGCGGCTCGTGGCCGCAGGCGCGCGGCGGGACATGGGGCAGCTGGACGCCGCCATCGTGACGCTGCAGAGCCCGGAGCTGGCCTCGAACGCCACGCAACCGTGGACCGCGCGCCTGCGCTACGCGTACGCCGACGCACTGCTGGAGGCCGGGCGCGAGGGCGAGGCGCGGGAGTGGTTCGCCAAGGCCGTCGAGTCCGACAAGGAGGGCAGCACGGACGCGTCCGACCGGCTCGCCGAGCTGGACGGTGTGGAGTTCGTGGACGCCTTCGACGACAGTGACGAGGACGGCGCCCCGGCGCCTGAGGGCGACAGTGCCGCTGACGAGCGCGAGGAGCGCGACGAGCGGTAGAGCGTGATGGCATGACGATGACGAACGGGCGGGCTCCCTCGGGGGCCCGCCCGTTCGTCGTTGTACCGGGTTGTTTCTCAGTCGTCCGTCAGTGTGCGCAGTACCAGGCCCGTGGCCGGCTTCGGGCCGAACGACGTGGACTTGCGGGGCATCGTCACGCCCTGGCGGGCCAGTTCGCGGACGACCTCCTCGCGGACCGGGTGCATCAGGACCGCCGTGCCGCCGTCGCGGCGCGCCTTGTCGACCGTGGCCTGCGTGTCGTGGATGTACGAGACGTCGGCGGGGGAGTCCTCCGGGATGCCCCAGACGTCGCCGAGGAGCGTGGAGTGCAGCACCGTGGCGTCGAGGGTGCGCCAGGCCTCGGGGCGATCGGCCGGAATCGTACGGTCCAGGAGCGCCGGGTCGGGGCGGTCCAGGAGGTGGTACGTGTCCTCGGTGCCGGTGAGGAGGAAGGCGTTGCCGTGGGATGCCGCCTGCGCCAGGGTCTCCATCGCGTGCGGGAGCGGGCCCGTGATCTCGCGTACGCGGAAGTGGGGGCGGGCCGCCGCCAGTGCCCGGTCGAGGGGGAGGCGGCCGAGGAGGCGGTGGATGGCGCGGACCCGGAGGGGGTAGCGGGCCGTGTCGACCAGGAGGACCAGGCCGTAGTCCCAGGGGGTGCGGCCCGGCGACGTGTGTTCGGTGCGCAGGCGCAGGTAGGTGGCCCAGCGGTGGTGGCCGTCCGCGATCAGCGCCTGGTGGGCGGCGAGGCCGCCTCGGACCTGGCGCTGGTCGGCGGGGTCCGTGAGGGCCCAGAGGCGGTGGCTGTAACCGTCCTCGGTGGTCGTGGCGAGGAGGGGGGCGCGCTGGACCGTGCGCTCGATGACGGCGGTGGCGCCGGTCGCGTTTCCGTTGCCCCGATAGGTCAGCAGGAGCGGTTCGAGGTTCGCGGCCGTCGTGCGCATGAGCCCTGCCCGGTCCTCGACCACATGAGGCATGACGTCCTCGTGGGGCAGGACCACACCTTCCGAGGCCTCGGAGAGGTGGAGGGCGCCGATGATGCCGCGTTGCAGCATGTCGCCGTTTCGCTGCTCGTATACGTAGAAGGCGGGTTCGGCGTCGGGGGCGAGGACGCCCTCGGCGAGCCAGCGGTGCAGGGTGGCGGCCGCCAGGTCGTTGCGGGCCCCGGGCTCCACGGCCTGCGGCAGGATCAGGCGGACGATGTTGTGCGGGTCCGCGTTCTCCAGGTGCAGCAGACCGTCGGGCCGTACGACTACGTCGTACGGGGGCGAGGTCACGGCGGCGAGGCTGCCCACCTGCTCGGGGACGTAGCGGACACCCCTGAACGGGATCAGGTCCAGGCCGTTGCTGCCCGACTGTGCCGTGCGACCTGCAGTGTTCATCCCCGCATCGTACGAGTGTCAGTGCCGTGGGGGATGATCGGGGGAGTGGGATCGAGCGAGGAGAGATGCGGAATGAGCCAGGTCCACAGCGCGAGCGCGGCGGCCGACGGTGGGGCCCGGGTGCGGCCCGGTGACAGTGCGCGGGCGTTGAACGAGGCGTACGACACCGCGCTGCTCGATCTCGACGGGGTCGTGTACGCGGGTGGGCTTGCCATCGCGCATGCCGTCGATTCGCTGGCCGTGGCGCGCGACGGCGGGATGGGGCTCGCGTACGTCACGAACAACGCGCTGCGTACGCCGGACGCCGTCGCCGAGCATCTGACCGAGCTCGGGATCCCGACAGGGGCCGCCGATGTCATCACTTCGGCGCAGGCCGTCGCGCGGCTCATCAGCGAGCAAGTGCCCGAAGGGGCGCGGGTGTTGGTGATCGGCGGCGAGGGCCTGCGGGTGGCCCTGCGGGAGCGTGGGCTCGTGCCGGTGGACTCCGCCGACGAGGACCCGGCCGCCGTGGCGCAGGGGTACGGCGGGCCCGACATGGCGTGGGGGCGGTTCGCGGAGGCCTGTTACGGCATCGCGCGCGGTGTGCCCTGGTTCGCCTCCAACACTGACCTGACGATTCCGAGTGCGCGTGGGATCGCGCCGGGGAACGGGGCGGCGGTGGAGGTCGTCCGGATCGCGACGGGTGCCGAGCCGCAGGTCGCGGGGAAGCCGTTGCCCCCGATGCACAAGGAGACGATTCTGCGGACCGGGGCGGAGGCTCCGCTGGTGGTGGGGGATCGGCTCGATACGGATATCGAGGGGGCGTTCAACGGGGGCGTGGACTCGCTGCTCGTGCTGACCGGTGTCACCGATGCCGCGCAGTTGCTCGCCGCGCCGCCGCAGCATCGGCCCACGTATGTGGATGTGGATCTGCGGGGGCTGCTTACCGGGCAGCCGGAGGTCGAGGAAGTTCAGGGTGGGGACGGGGGGTTCCGGTGCGGGGGCTGGACGGCGGTTGCCGGGGGCGGGGAGTTGCGTGTCGAGGGGGACGGTGAGGCGATCGACGGGTTGCGGGCGCTGTGTGGGGCGGCGTGGGGTGTGGCCGGGGATGGTGTGTGCGAGCTGGATGCGGGGAAGGCGGTGGCGCGGCTGGGGCTATAGCGCGCCCTGCGCCCTGCGCTTCGGGGAGGCGACGGGGTTGGGCTGGGCGTGTGCTTGCCCCGCACCGGGGTGCCGCCTTGCCCACCCTGCCGCCCCTGGCGGCAGATTGCCCAAGGCGGCCGGGTGGCAGCGGATTACCAAGGCGGGGTGGGACCGTGATGTCGGGGAGTTGCAGGGTAGGCTAACCTAACTTCGTGTTGGTCGACAGTCCTCCCGAAGCCAGCGCGGTGACCGCTCCCGCGCCCCCCGGCCGTCGTGCGGCGATACGCACCGTCGGGCTGCTCGCGTCTGTCCTGGTGCTGGTGGCCGTCCTTGTGGCGAGCATCGCCGTGGGCGCCAAACCGCTCGCGCTCGACCAGGTCTGGCACGGCCTGTTCCAGGACACCGGGAACTACGCGGACGTGGTCGTCGGTGAGCGTGTGTCGCGCACCCTGCTCGGCCTGCTGGCCGGGATCGCGCTCGGCCTCGCCGGCGCCGTGCTGCAGGCGCTGACCCGCAACCCCCTCGCGGACCCCGGCATCCTCGGCATCAACATGGGCGCGTCGGCCGCCGTCGTCTCCGCCATCAGTTTCTTCGGGGTGACCTCGCTCACCGGCTACGTATGGTTCGCCTTCGCGGGCGCGGCGGCCGTGGGCGTCCTCGTCTACGCGCTCGGCGGCACCCGCAACGCGACGCCCGTGCGGCTCGCGCTCGCCGGTACCGCGATCAACGCGGCGCTCTCCGGCTATCTCTACGCGGTGATGATCACCGATGACATGGCCCTCAACCGGATGCGGTTCTGGCAGGTCGGCTCGCTGGCCACGTCCACCATGCACACCATCGAGCAGGTGTGGCCGTTCATCGCCGTCGGCGCCGTGCTCGCGCTGCTGCTCTCGCGCCCGCTCAACGCCATGGCCATGGGCGACGACACCGCCCGCGCGCTCGGCGCCCACCTCGGCCGCACCCGCGCCCTGAGCATGGTCGCCGCGACGCTGCTGTGCGGCGCGGCCACCGCGGCCTGCGGACCGATCGCCTTCGTCGGCCTGATGGTGCCGCACATGGTCCGCTCGTTCACCGGGCCCGACATGCGCTGGATCATGCCGTACGCGGCGGTCCTCTCGCCCGTGCTGCTGCTCGGCGCCGACGTCGTCGGCCGGCTCGTGGCCCGTCCGTCCGAGCTCCAGGTCGGCATCGTCACGGCCGTCATCGGCGCGCCGGTCTTCATCGTGCTCGTACGTCGCCGAAGGATGGCCCAGCTGTGAACGCGACCGAGACCCGTATCAAGAAGTCCAGGGCCAAGGCGATACGCACCCCGGGCGGCCTCTCCTTCCGGCTCGACGTCCGCTCGCTCCTCGTCGTCGCCGTCCTCCTCGTGGCGGCGCTCGCCGCGAGCGTCTTCCTCATCGGCACCGGCGACTTCCCGATCCCGGTCTCCGACGTGCTGCGCACCCTCGCGGGCAACGGGGACGCCGGGCAGGAATTCATCATCAACGACCTGCGCCTGCCGCGGGTCCTCGTCGGTCTGCTCGTCGGCGCCGCGCTCGGCCTGTCCGGAGCGCTCTTCCAGTCCGTGTCCCGCAACCCGCTGGGCAGCCCCGATGTGCTCGGCCTCGGGCAGGGCTCGACCGCGGGCGCGCTCGTGATGATCGTGATCTTCGGGGGCAGCGCCACGCAGGTCGCCCTCGGTGCGCTCGTCGGCGGTCTCGTCACCGGCGTCGCCATCTACGTACTCGCCTGGAAGCGGGGCGTGCACGGCTACCGGCTCGTCCTTGTCGGTATCGGTGTCTCCGCCTTTGTGACCGCGGTCAACGGGTATCTGCTCACGAAGGCCGACTTCGTGGACGCCGCCCGCGCCACCGTGTGGATGACCGGCTCGCTCAACGGCCGCGACTGGGCGCAGGTCTGGCCGCTGCTGATCATGTTCGTCGTGCTGATCCCGCTCGTCGCCGCGGCCGCGCGCCCGCTGCGGATGCTGGAGATGGGCGACGACGCGGCGGGCGGCCTCGGCGTACGCGTCGAGCGCACTCGGCTGCTGCTCCTCACGGCCTCCGTCGTGCTGACGGCCGCCGCCACCGCGGCCGCGGGCCCGGTCACCTTCGTCGCGCTGACCGCGCCGCAGATCGTCCGGCGGCTGACCAAGTCGCCGGGGCCGAACCTGGCGGCGTCGACGATCCTGGGCGCGGCCCTGCTGATCGTCGCCGACCTGGTCTCGCAGCGGGCGTTCGGCGCCGACCAGCTGCCCGTCGGCGTGGTCACAGGCGTCGTCGGCGGCATCTATCTGCTGTGGCTGCTGGTGACCGAGCGCAAGGCGGGCCGCATATGAGCCCCCGTGACGGACACCGGCCCGATGACTCTCGTACGAACCAAAGGAGCACCGCAGTGAACAGGCTGATAGCCGACGACGTGACCCTCGGATACGACCAGCGCGTCATCGCCGAGAAGCTGTCGGTGGAGATCCCCGACAACTCGTTCACGGTGATCGTCGGCCCCAACGCCTGCGGCAAGTCCACGCTGCTGCGCGCCCTGTCGCGGATGCTCAAGCCGAGCGCCGGCCGCGTCCTGCTCGACGGCAGCGTCATCCAGTCGATGCCCGCCAAGAAGGTCGCCAAGACGCTCGGCCTGCTGCCGCAGTCGTCGACGGCGCCCGACGGCATCACCGTCGGCGACCTCGTGGCCCGCGGCCGCTACCCGCACCAGGGTCTGCTGCGCCAGTGGTCGTCCGACGACGAGCGGATCGTCCAGGAGTCGATGGGCTCCACCGGTGTCGCCGAGCTCGCCGAGCGGTACGTCGACGAGCTCTCCGGCGGCCAGCGCCAGCGCGTGTGGATCGCGATGGCGCTCGCCCAGCAGACGCCGCTGCTGCTGCTCGACGAGCCGACGACGTACCTCGACATCCAGCACCAGATCGACGTTCTCGACCTCTGCGCCGAGCTGCACGAGGAGCAGGGGCGCACGCTCGTCGCCGTCCTGCACGACCTCAACCACGCGGCCCGCTACGCCACCCACCTCATCGCCCTGCGCGAGGGCGAGGTGATCGCGGAGGGTGCGCCCAAGGACATCGTCACGGCCGAACTCGTCGAGCGGCTCTTCGGCATGAAGTGCCAGGTCATCGACGACCCGGAGACGGGGACCCCGCTGGTGGTGCCGGCCGCGCGCAAGGCGCGCCGCAAGGAGATCGCTACAGCAGCGTCCTGAGCCGCAGGAGGTCGCGGAAGGACGCCTCGAGCTTGACGCGTCCCGACGCCCACGCCTTTGCGAAGTTCAGCTCGCCGTCGACCATCGCCACCAGGTCGTCCCCGGTCAGCGCGAGCCGGATCTGCGCCTTCTCGGCAGGCGGCCCCTGGCGGGTGTCGAGGACCTCGATCCGGCCGTCCTTGAGTCGGCCGGAAAACGTCACGTCGAGGTCGGTGATGCGGCAGCTCAGCGAGCGGTCCAGGGCCGCGGCCGTGCGCACGTCCCCGCCGGCCCCCGCCATGTTGTCCGAGAGTTTGTCGAGCGCTGCCCGGCACTGCTCCATCGTCGCCATCGTGATCGACGGTACACCGGCGCTTCGGGGTAGCGTCGGGGCATGAGCGAGACGCCCACCGAGCCCACCGACGTGCCGGAACCCGCAGCCGAGCCGGCCGCGGAGCCTTCGTACGACCCCGCGGCCCCCGCCCCGCTCGGCATCGGGCGCACCCCCACGGGCAACGCCGAGGTGGACGCGCAGCTGGAGCGGCTCGGCGATGTGGACCACCTCGCCGCGGACGGGCACGCAGAGGTGTACGAGGATGTACATCAGGGCCTGCGGAACGCGCTGACCGCGCTGGACGCACACCCGACTTCCCCGTCTCCGTACGACAACAGGAGCTGAACCACCGTGGCAGGTGTGGCACGTCGCCGCCTCGACGCCGAACTCGTCAACCGCAAACTGGCGCGCTCGCGCGAGCACGCGAGCCAGCTGATCGCGGCCGGTCGGGTCAGCGTCTCCAAGATCGTCGCAACCAAACCCGCGACGCAGGTCAACGAGGGCGTGTCGATCGTGGTCGCGGCGGACGACGGCGACCCCGACTACGTCTCGCGCGGCGGGCACAAGCTCGCGGGCGCGCTGGAGGCGTTCGGTCCGCAGGGCCTCGAGGTCCAGGGGCGCAGGGCGCTGGACGCGGGAGCGTCCACCGGTGGCTTCACCGATGTGCTGCTGCGGGCCGGGGTCGCGCACGTCGTCGCCGTCGATGTCGGCTACGGGCAACTCGCGTGGTCGCTGCAGAGCGATGAACGCGTCACCGTCAAGGACCGTACGAACGTACGCGAATTGACGTTGGAGGCGGTCGATGACGTACCCGTGGACATCGTGGTCGGGGACCTGTCCTTCATCCCGCTCGGCCTTGTGCTGCCCGCCCTCGCGCGCTGCGCGGCACCGGAGGCGGATCTCGTGCTGATGGTCAAGCCGCAGTTCGAGGTGGGCAAGGAGCGGCTCGGCAGCGGGGGCGTCGTGCGCAGCCCCGAACTGCGGGCCGAGGCGGTGCGCAGGGTCGCCGAGCAGGCATGGAAGCTCGGGTACGGCGCGCGCGGGGTGACCGCGAGCCCCCTGCCGGGACCGTCCGGGAACGTCGAGTACTTTCTGTGGCTGCGTGCCGGGGCGGATCAGCTCGACCCGGCCGACGTGGATCGCGCAGTGGCGGAGGGCCCCCGTTGACCAAGCCGAATCAGTTGCCGCAGACCCGGGATCGGACGGTGTTCCTGCTCGCCCACACGGGCCGGCCCGCCGCGATCCGCAGCGCCGAACTCGTCGTGCAGGGGCTCCTGCGCAGCGGCCTCGGGGTGCGGGTCCTGGAGACGGAGGCGCAGGACCTGCCGCTGCCCGACACCGTGGAACTGGTGAAGGAGTCCGAGGCGACGCCCGCCTGCCTCGACGGCTGCGAGCTGCTCATCGTGCTCGGCGGTGACGGGACGCTGCTGCGCGGCGCCGAGTTCGCGCGGGCGTCCGGGGTGCCGATGCTCGGGGTGAACCTGGGCCGTGTCGGCTTCCTCGCGGAGGCGGAGCGCGACGACCTGGACAAGGTCGTCGACCGCGTCGTCACCAAGGAGTACGCGGTCGAGGAGCGCATGACGATCGACGTCGCCGTGCACCGCAACGGCGACGTCGTGCACCGGGACTGGGCGCTCAATGAGGCGGCCGTGCAGAAGATCGAGCCCGAGCGGATGCTCGAGGTCGTCCTTGAGATCGACGGTCGGCCGGTAACCGGGTTCGGGTGCGACGGCATCGTGTGCGCCACCCCGACCGGGTCCACCGCGTACGCGTTCTCGGCCGGCGGGCCCGTGGTGTGGCCCGAGGTCGAGGCGCTGCTCATGGTGCCGATCAGCGCGCACGCCCTGTTCGCGAAGCCGCTCATCACCTCGCCGGATTCGGTGCTCGCCGTCGAGGTGCAGCAGCACACGCCGCACGGCGTGCTGTGGTGCGACGGGCGGCGGACCGTGGAGCTGCCGCCGGGCGCGCGGATCGAGGTGCGCCGGGGCGAGGTGCCGGTGCGGCTCGCGCGGCTGCACCACGCGGTGTTCACCGACCGGCTCGTGGCCAAGTTCGCGCTCCCGGTCGCCGGGTGGCGCGGCGCACCGCAGTGAGCGGCACGTTCGAGTGACGGCGGCGTGAAGGTTTGTCGCCGGAAGTCCCCTTCCACCTGCTGAATCGGGGGAGGGGGCCGGGGTCCGTCGCACGGACGGCCTTCGACCTCGTAAGGTCAGAGGCGTGTTGGAGGAGATGCGGATACGGTCGCTCGGAGTCATCGACGACGCCGTGGTCGAGCTTTCGCCCGGCTTCACGGCGGTCACCGGTGAAACGGGCGCGGGCAAGACCATGGTCGTCACCAGTCTCGGTTTGCTGCTCGGCGGTCGCGCCGACGCCGCGCTCGTACGGATCGGGGCGAAGAACGCCGTGGTCGAGGGGCGCATCGCCGTACCCGCGGGCTCGGGCGCGCGCGGGCGGGCCGAGGAGGCCGGGGCCGAGCTCGACGACGGGGTGCTGCTGCTCAGCCGCACCGTGTCCGCCGAGGGGCGCTCCCGGGCGCACCTGGGCGGGCGGTCCGTTCCGGTGGGTGTGCTGAGCGAGCTGGCGGACGACCTGGTCGCCGTGCACGGCCAGACCGACCAGCAGGGACTTTTGAAGCTCGGCCGGCAGCGGCAGGCGCTCGACCGGTACGCGGGGGACGCCGTCGCGGCGCCGCTCGCCAAGTACGGGACCGTCTACAAGCGGCTGAGGGCCGTCGGCGCCGAGCTGGACGAGATCACCACGCGCGCGCGGGAGCGGGCGCAGGAGGCGGATCTGCTGCGCTTCGGGCTCGACGAGATCGGCGCGGTGGAGCCCAGGGCGGGCGAGGACGTGGAGCTGGCCGAGGAGGCCTCCCGGCTCGGCCACGCGGAGGCGCTGGCCTCGGCGGCGGCCGTCGCGCACGCCGCGCTCGCCGGAAACCCCGAGGACCCGGAGGGTGTCGACGCGCAGACGCTGGTCGGCGGCGCGCACCGGGCCCTGGAGGCCGTGCGCTCCCACGACTCGGCGCTCGGCACGCTCGCGGAGCGGATCGGCGAGGTGCAGATCCTGCTCACGGACGTCGCCGCCGAACTGGCCGGTTACGCCGACGACTTGGACGCCGACCCGCTGCGGCTGTCCGCGGTGGAGGAGCGGCGGGCCGCGCTCACGGCGCTCACCCGCAAGTACGGCGAGGACGTGACGGCGGTGCTGGCCTGGGCCGAGACGAGCGCCGCGCGCCTTCTCGAACTCGACGGCGACGACGAGCGGATCGGCGAGCTGACCGCGGAGCGCGACTCGCTGCGCGGCGAACTGGGCGTACTGGCGCAGGAATTGACGCACGCGCGCGTGGAGGCGGCCGACCGCTTCGCGGCCGCGGTCACCGAGGAGCTGTCCTCGCTCGCGATGCCGCACGCCCGGGTCTCCTTCGACATCCGGCAGGCGGAGACGGACGCGGCGGACGGTGTCGAGGTCGACGGCAGGAACGTGGCCTGCGGCCCCAGCGGTGTCGACGAGGTGGAGCTGCTGCTCGCCCCGCACCCCGGCGCGCCGGCCCGGCCCATCGCGAAGGGCGCGTCCGGCGGTGAGCTGTCGCGTGTGATGCTCGCCGTGGAGGTCGTCTTCGCGGGCAACGATCCGGTACCTACGTATCTCTTCGACGAGGTAGATGCGGGTGTGGGCGGCAAGGCCGCCGTCGAGATCGGCCGGCGTCTGGCCAAGCTCGCCAGGTCGGCGCAGGTCGTGGTCGTCACGCACCTGCCGCAGGTCGCCGCGTTCGCCGACCGTCAGCTCCTGGTCGAGAAGACCAACGACGGCTCCGTGACGAGTTCCGGTGTGACGGTGCTCGAGGGCGAGGACCGGGTACGGGAGTTGTCCCGGATGCTGGCGGGCCAGGAGGACTCGGAGACGGCGCGGGCCCATGCGGAGGAGTTGTTGGCGGCGGCCAAATCAAGCCCCTGCGGCGATTGAGCAGCGGGGTCCGGGGCGGAGCCCCGAGGCCGCAACCGCGCCGGGGCCTGGGCCGCCGTGAACGGTGCGCTGCACCGGGGTGCCGCCTTGCCCACCCTGCCGCCCGATGGGGCCTCCCCCTGCTCGAGCTTGTTCGAGAGCTTGGGGAAGGCAGATTGCCCAAGGCGGGGCGGCCTAGGGTGAGGGCATGATCGACGTCAATCGTGCTTTGCGGTCCGCCGCCCTCGCCGCCGGTGTCACCGGCGCCGTCCGTACGGCGCTGCGCCGCACCAAGCCGGGCGGTATGTGGGACCGCAAGAACTACGCCGGCCGCACCGTCGACCTGTGTCCCGGGCCCGCCGTCACCGTGGGTGCGGCGGCGGGGGCGCTCGTCGCCGAGCCGGAGGTGAGGGGTGCCGCGGTGCTTGCCACGTTCGTGGCCGGGGCCTGCGGCGGATACGACGACGTGGCGGGGCACGGTGACCCGCGGCGTGGCTTCCGGGATCACCTCGGCGCGCTGCGGGACGGCGAACTCACCAGCGGCGCCGTGAAGTTGTTCGGGATCTCGGCGGCGGGGCTCGTGGCCGGCGCACTGCTCAAGGAGCGCTACGTCGACAAAGCGCTCGCAGGCGTCGTCATCGCGGGCACCGCGCACTTCGTCAACCTCGTCGACGTGCGACCGGGGCGCGCGGCCCAAGTCGCCCTGGCGCTCGGCGTTCCGGGGCTGTTGCGCGGCTCGCTCGCCGCCGCGCCGATGGGCGCCGCCGCTGCCGTACTGCCCGACGACCTCGCCGAGCGCGGGATGCTCGGCGACGCGGGCGCGCACGCGCTCGGTGCCGCCGTCGGCGTCGCCATCGTCGCGGGGAACGGACGGCCCGGCCTCGTGGCGCACGCCGCCGGGCTCGTCGCCGCGACCGTGTACGGGGACCGGGTGAGCGCACTGGCCCAGCGCCCACTTACGTAAGCATCGGGCCCCTCAACTCACCCATGTGGGTGGTCCGGTGCGTCGTGTTGCCCAGGCCCGGGCGGTGCCGGACGGCGGCCGGTGCCGGAATGTCGGTACGGGCTGGCATCCTGGGGGCCGACGGTATACGTATCCCTGAGCCCGTACTCTCCGTATACCTAGGGTCTGTCGTTTGGGTCAGGCCGGGCCCCCCGGGGCCCGCGGGGCCCGAGCGGACCAGCGCAGCGCCGGGGGGAGCGTACGAC
>NZ_JBEOVM010000148.1:0-13058 GCF_040295505.1 Streptomyces sp. NPDC002790
TCGCGGGTGGGGAGTGTGGGTGCGCATCTTGATTTCCCGGGGCCGCGGCGAGATCGCGTGAGTCCCCGCCCACTAGACTTTGAACCGACACCCGGCAGCGGATGCCGCCGGGTGGTGACCCGAGGAGCCCACCTTGGCTGCTGAGCTGCATGTCGAGCTCGTCGCCGCGGACCGTAGTGTCTGGTCCGGCGAGGCCACCCTGGTCGTCGCGCGTACCACGTCCGGCGACATCGGCGTCATGCCCGGTCACCAGCCGCTGCTCGGTGTGCTGGAGTCGGGCCCCGTGACGATCCGTACGACGGACGGGGGGACGATCGTGGCGGCTGTCCACGGCGGTTTCGTCTCGTTCGCCGACAACAAGCTGTCTCTGCTGGCCGAGATCGCCGAGCTTTCGGACGAGATCGACGCCCAGCGGGCGGAGCGGGCGCTGGAGCGCGCGAAGTCGGACGCCGACGCGTCCGCCGAGCGTCGCGCCGACGTGCGACTCCGTACGGTGGCGGCGCGCTGAATCCAGCGAGCCACATGATGTACCTCAGCCGCGGCCCGGGCCGGAGATAATCTCCGGACCAGGTCGCGGCTGAAGCGATCTACAACTGTTTTGCTGTTTCGTTATCGGTCGAGAAGCGAGGAGGTCGGTGCAGATGGTCCTCGTTCTCGTGCTGTGCGTAGTCGCGATCGTCGTACTCGTGGTGGTGGGGCTTGTCGCCTTCGGAGTGCGGCGGCGGCTCATCCAGCGGTCCGGCGGTACGTTCGACTGCTCGTTGCGGTGGGATGCGCCGGCGCCCGGTGCGGTGGATGTCTCCGGTAAAGGGTGGGGCTACGGGATCGCCCGCTACAACGGGGACCGGATCGAGTGGTTCCGGGTCTTCTCGTATGCGCCTCGTCCGAAGCGGGTGCTGGAGCGGGCGGCGATCGAGGTCACCGGGCGTCGCGCTCCGGACGGCGAGGAGGAGCTCGCGCTCCTTTCCGACGCGATCGTCCTTGCGTGTACGCACCGCGGGACGCGCCTGGAACTGGCCATGAGCGAGGACGCGCTCACCGGTTTCCTCGCATGGCTTGAGGCAGCCCCTCCCGGCCAACGCGTCAACGTGGCGTAACCCCCCGGGGGCTCCGCCCCGGACCCGGCGCCTCAAACGCCGGCGGGGCTCCAAAGATGTCCTCAATCGCCGGACAGGCTCCAAAATGGAGCCCGGAAAATACCCAGCCCGCCCGGCGTTTGAGGGCAGTCTTTTGAGCCCGCCCGGCGTTTGAGGGCTTTCGGGAAGGGGCGGGGCGGGGAGATGCATGGAGAAGCCGGGCCGACGGGGGGGGCGTTCCCGTGGGCCCGGCTTCCGTCAGGGGGTTACTTCAGGCCGGAGTCGATGGCTGTGACCAGTTCACCGTTGGACGTGTCGCCTGAGAATTCCCAGAAGAACGCGCCGCCCAGGCCCTGGGATTTGGCCCAGCTCATCTTCGACCCGATCGTCGCCGGCGTGTCGTAGGACCACCAGTCCGAGCCACAGTGGGCGTAGGCCGTCCCGGCCACCGTGCCGTTCGAGGGGCACTTCGTCTTGAGGACCTTGTAGTCCTCGATGCCCTGCTCGTACGTCCCGGCGGCGGGCCCCGTCGCGGTGCCCCCCGGCTCCTTCTGCGTGACACCCGTCCAGCCACGCCCGTAGAACCCGATCCCGAGCAGCAGCTTCGCCGCCGGCACCCCCTGCGCCCTCAACTTGGCCATCGCCTCGGCGGAGTTGAACCCCTGCTGCGGGATCCCGGAGTACGACGTGAGCGGGGAGTGCGGGGCCGTCGGCCCCTTGGCGTCCCACGCGCCGAAGAAGTCGTACGTCATGACGTTGTACCAGTCGAGGGACTGGGCCGCGCCCGCGTAGTCGTTCTTCTCGATCTTGCCGCCGGAGGACGCGTCGGCCGTGATCGCCGCCGTGACCAGGTTCTGCGAACCGAACTTCGAACGCAGCGCCGTCGACAGCTTCTTCAGCGCGTCCTGCCCGGACGTGTCACAGCTCAGGCCGCACGCGTTCGGGTACTCCCAGTCGATGTCGATGCCGTCGAAGACATCGGCCCAGCGCGGGTCCTCGACCAGCTTGTAGCAGGAGTCGGCGAACGCGGCCGGGTCCTTCGCGGCGTCACCGAAGCCACCGGACCAGGTCCAGCCGCCGAAGGACCAGATCACCTTGAGGTTCGGGTGCTTGGCCTTCAGCTGGCGCAGCTGGTTGAAGGCGCCGCGCAGCGGCTGGTCCCAGGTGTCGGCCTGCCCGGAGACGGAGTTGGCGGCCGTGTACGCCATGTCGGTGTCGGCGTAGGAGTCGCCCATGGTGCACTTGCCGCCCTGGACGTTGCCGAAGGCGTAGTTGATGTGCGTGACCTTCGCGGCCGAGCCGGAGGTCTCCAGGTTCTTCGGGTAGTACTGGCGGCCGTATACGCCCCAGTCGGTGAAGTAGCCGAGCTTCACCTTGCCGCCGGTGCCCGGGTCGGGGTCCGTGCCGCCGCCCGTGGTGTGCACCTTCACGGAGCCGGAGACCGGGCCCGTCTGGTCGGCGGTGTCGCGGGCCTGCACCGTGTACGAGTAGTCGGTGCCGGCCTTGAGCCCCGTGTCGGTGTACGAAGTGCCGGTCACCGTCGCGACCTTGGAGCCGTCGCGCAGGACGTCGTAGTTCTTGACGCCCTTGTCGTCGGTGGCGGCCGACCAGGTCAGTTTCGCCGAGGTGTCGGTGACGCCGGAGGCGGTCGGGGTGCCGGGCGCGGTGGGTGCCTTGTCGTCCGGCACGTCGCCGCCGTCGCAGGAGGCACCGTTGAGCTTGCAGCCCGTGGGGGCGCCGGAGCCGGAGCCGTTGAACCCGAAGGAGACGGAGGCGCCGGGCGCGAGGGAGCCGTTCCAGGAGAGGTTCTTGGCGGTCCAGTGGTCGGCCGAGTTGGTGACGGTCGCGTCCCAGGCGGAGGTGACCTTCGTACCGGAGGGGAAGTCCCACTCGACGGCCCATGAACTCACGCTCGTGGTACCGGAGTTCTTGATGGTCCACTTGCCCTCGAAGCCGCTGCCCCAGTCCTGGGTCTTGGCGTACGTGGCGGTGACGGCGGTGGCCGCGGCGGCGGCGTGGGACGGGGTGGCCAGGCCGACGAGGGCGGCGGCGGGGAGGACGAGAGCGGCGAGGACGGCGGTGGATCTGTGCCGAAGTCGCTGTCTGGGGACATGGGTTGAGCGCATCGGTGCTCCTCGGGTGGTCCGGGGTTCGTTAGGGGGTGGAACCCTGCGACGCCCATGAGCACCGGAGTGGGGGGTGTGCTCACCGCAGTGCCGCGAGAATAGAAAGGTCTGGACCATCGGTCAAGGTCTAAACCAATCACGGCTTTCGGCCAACTTCCTGTGCCAGCACGGCCGCCTGCACCCTGCTGCGGAGGTTCAACTTGCCCAGCAGGCGGCTCACATGGGTCTTCACCGTGGCCTCGGCCATGTCGAGCCGCACCGCGATCTCCGCGTTGGACCGCCCCTCGCCCAGGCAGTCGAGCACCTCGCGCTCCCGCCGCGTCAGGGTCTCCAGCTCCGGGGGAGCGGTGGTGCGGCCGGGCCCCGCGGCGAACTCGGCGATGAGCCGGCGCGTGACGGCCGCCGCGATCATCCCCTCGCCGCGCGCCACCGTCCGCACGCCCTCGAGCAGGTCCTTCGCGTCCGTGTTCTTGAGCAGAAACCCGGACGCGCCCGCGCGCAGCGCCCCGAAGACGTACGCGTCGAGGTCGAAGGTGGTCAGCACGAGCACGTCCGCCAGCCCCTCGGCGACCACCGCGCGGGTGGCCGAAACGCCGTCGAGCCGCGGCATCTGTACGTCCATCAGGACCAGGTCGGGCCGCAGTTCGCGGGCGAGTTCCACCGCCCGCTCGCCGTCCTCGGCCTCGCCGACGACCTCGATGTCGGGCGCGCTGTTCAGGATGAGCACGAGCCCGGCCCGTACGGCGGACTGGTCCTCGGCGACGAGCACGCGGATCACGGGCGTCACGGGGGTCACGCGGGGTCTCCTCCTTCGGTGTGCAGCGGCAGGGCGGCGAGCACTCGCCACTCACCCGCGTCGCCGTCGGGTCCCGCGTCGAACGTGCCGCCGAGCAGCGCCGCCCGCTCCCGCATCCCGACGAGCCCGGCTCCGGAGCCCGGCGCGCGCGGCCCGTCCCGGTCCCCATACGGGGAGTCGACCCGCACCTCGACGCGCGTGTCGGAGCGGTCGACGGCCACCGTGACCGGGCCGGGCGCCGCGTGCTTGAGCGCGTTCGTGAGGGATTCCTGGACGATGCGGTAGGCGGCGAGTTCGACCGGCGCGGGCAGTCCGGTGACGGCGCCGGACACGGTCAGCCGGGCGTCGAGGCCGTTCGTGCGGGCCTGCTCGACGAGGGCGCCGAGGCCCGCCAGGGTGGGCGCGGCGACCGGCTCGGCGTCTTCGCCCGCGTCCCGCAGGATGCCGATGAGGCGGCGCATCTCGGCGAGGCCGTCGACGCTGTTCTCGCGGATCGTCTTGAGCGCCGTACGCGTGGTGTCCTCGTCGTCGAGGGAGAGCGCGGCCGTGGAGTGGATCGCGATCGCCGAGAGGTGGTTCGCCACCATGTCGTGCAGCTCGCGGGCCATCCGGGCACGCTCCGCGGTCACCGCCTGCGTCCGGTCGAGCTCGGCGAGCAGCGCGGTCTGTTCGGCCCGCAGCCGCTCCGCCTGCGCGGCCTCGCGGTGGCCGCGGACCAGCATGCCGGTGGCCGCGGGTGCGAACGACACGAGCCCGGTCACGACGCCGATCAGGACCGCCTCGGGCCGCCGCCACCACGCCACGAAACTCAGCGTGACGGCGACCGTGAGCAGGCCGGTGACCACCGGGAGGCGGCGCGCGGCGGCCGGCGTGCCGTACAGCGCGCCCGCGTACATCAGGTCGGTGAACATCAGCACCGTGGCCAGATTGCCGTCGGTGAACTGGTCGGCGATCACGGCGACCGTGCCGACGATCACCGCGAGGCGAGGCCGGGTGCGGCGCAGCGGTTCCAGGGCCGCCATGACGACGAGGGGGACGAGCGCCCACGTCTCGCCGAGGGGCCGGCCCCCGTTCATCGGAAGGCCGATGCCCCACAGCGCGAGCCCGCCGAGCAGTCCGCCGACGGCGATGCGCACGTCGTCGCGGTGCGGACGGAGCGGAGCGGCGGCTTGCATGCCTCCATCCAACACGGCCGGAGCGGTCCTGCCATGGTGCGGCGGGACGAGCCACGCCCTCGCGGCACTACATCGAAGGATGCAGTCCCACTTCGTCATGTACGACGACGATCACGCGCCGCCCGGCAGGGAGGCTTGAAGCGGGGAAGGGGAAACGAGAGGAGCCCACCGTGATCGTCACGCTGATCGTCATCTGCGAGGTCGCCTTCTGGGTGCTCCTCGCCGCAGGACTCGCCCTGCGCTACTGGGCGAAGATGCCGCGCGCGAGCGTCGCGGTGCTGCTGTGCGAGCCGCTCCTGGAGGTCGTGCTGCTCGTCGTCACGGCCATCGACCTCAAGAACGGCGCCGAACCGGACTGGAAGCACGGCCTCGCCGCGGTCTACATCGGCTACTCCGTCGCCCTCGGCCACTACACGATCCAGTGGGCCGACGTCCGCGTCGCCCACCGCTTCGCGGGCGGCCCGCCTCCGTCGACGCCCAAGTACGGGGTGCCGCGCGCGATCCACGAGTGGAAGCTGGCGGTCCGCTGGATCCTCGCCGCGGCCATCGCGATGGGCCTCTTGCAGGCCGCGATCTGGTACGTGGGCACCGACGGGGCCACCGATTCGCTCGGTCAGTGGCAGGAACGCATGCTCTTCCTGATCGCGCTCAACGTGATCATCGCGCTGAGCTACACGGTCTTCCCGAAGAAGGCCCCGGCGGTGACGACGAACAAGGGCTAGAGCCCTACGGCCTCAACGCTCGCCGCCCGGCACCCACAGCACGTCCCCGACCTCCTTGTTCGCGATCCGCGCCAAGATGAACAGCAGGTCGGAGAGGCGGTTGAGGTAGGTCGCCGTGAGCGGGTTCATCGTCTCGCCGTGGACCTCCATCGCGGCCCACGTCGACCGCTCCGCGCGCCGTACGACCGTGCACGCCTGGTGCAGGAGCGCGGCGCCCGCGGTGCCGCCCGGCAGGATGAAGGAGCGGAGCTTCTCCAGTTGCTCGTTGAAGTGGTCGCAGTCCGCCTCCAGCTTGTCGATGTAGAACTGCTCGACGCGCAGCGGCGGGAACTCGGGCTCGGCGACGACCGGGGTGGAGAGATCGGCCCCGACGTCGAAGAGGTCGTTCTGAACGCGCACGAGCACCTTCACGACCTCCTCTTCAAGGCCGCCGAGCGCGACGGCCGTGCCGATCACGGCGTTCGCCTCGTTGGCGTCCGCGTACGCCGAGATCCGCAGATCGGTCTTGGCGGTGCGGCTCATGTCGCCGAGGGCGGTGCTGCCCTTGTCTCCGGTACGGGTGTAGATGCGCGTCAGATTGACCATGCGACCAGCGTAGTTACGCCGAGGCCCGGCGGAAGCCGCGTGTGCCCACCGTCACGGCGAGCCCCGCGAAGACGAGCGCGACCAGCACCCCGTAGAGCATGTTCGCCGTCGCGTACTGGCCGACGTACGCGTCCCGCACCGCGTCCACCAGGTAGCGGATCGGCATGATGTGCGAGAGCACGTCCAGCCACCCCGGCGCGAGCGCCATCGGCAGCATCAGGCCCGACAGCAGCATCGACGGCATGGTGACCGCGTTGATGACGGGCCCGAACTCCTGCGGCGTACGCGCCTTGAAGGCGAGCGCGTACGACAGGGAGGCCAGCGAGACCGTAAGGAGCGCCACGAAGGCGAAGCCGATCAGGATGCCCGCGAGCGGCGCGCGCAGGCCCATGGCCAGCGCGGCGAGCACGAGCAGCACCGCCTGGAAGAGGAACAGCGCGGTGTCCCGCAGGACGCGCCCGAGCAGCAGCGCGACCCGGCTGACGGGCGTCACGCGCATCCGCTCCACCACCCCGTAGCTCTTCTCGACGATGATGCCGAAACCGCAGAACGCGGCTCCGAACAGGCCGAGTTGGAGCAGCAGCCCCGGCACCAGGATCTGCCAGGAACTGCCGTGGGAACCGATCGGCAGTTCCGTGAGCAGCGGCCCGAAGAACACCAGGTACAGCAGCGGCATCAGGATGCCGAACAGCATCTGGAACCGGGAGGAGAGGGTCTGGCGGGCGTACCGCCCGAAGATCAGGGCGGTGTCGGACAGCAGGGTCTTCATCGCGCTCACACCGCCACGGGGGTCGTGTCCACGGGCGAGGGGCCGCGCCCGGTGATGGCCAGGAAGGTGTCCTGGAGGGAGGCGTCGATCGATCCGCCGTGCGCCAGCTTCAGCGCGCTCGGCGTGCCGTCGGCCGCCACAACTCCCTTGTCCACCACGACGATCCGGTCCGCGAGCGCATCCGCCTCGTCGAGGTAGTGCGTGGTCAGGAACACCGTCGTGCCGTACGTGTCGCGCAGCCGCCGCACCAGGTCCCACAGGTCGGCGCGGCTGCCGGGGTCGAGCCCTGTCGTCGGCTCGTCGAGGAAGAGCACCGTCGGCCGGTGCGCGAGCCCCATCGCGATGTCAAGGCGGCGCCGCTGACCGCCGGAGAGCGCGGCGGTCTTGCGCTCCATGAGGTCGGTGAGGCCGAGATCCGCCGCCAACTCCTCGGCCCGCGCGGCTGCTTGAGGCTTCGTCAGGCGGTACAGGCGGCCCTGCGTGACCAGCTCCTCGCGTACGGAGACGTTCGGATCGACACCCCCGGACTGGGCGACGTACCCGACCGCGCGTCGCACCCCCGCCGGATCGCCCGCCAGGTCGCACCCCGCGACGGTGGCCGCGCCACCGGTCGGCGCGAGCAGCGTCGTGAGCATCCGCAGGGTGGTGGTCTTGCCGGCGCCGTTCGGGCCGAGGAAGCCGAGGATCTCGCCGGGTTCGACGCGCAGGTCGATGCCGCGGACGGCCTCGACGGGGCCGCGTTTGGTGGTGAAGGTCCGGGCGAGCCCGGACGTGCTGATGACTGCCATGCGGCCAAGAAAAACAGAGTCGATGAAATTTTGCAACGCCCCCAAAATTTCAGCGAGGCCAGCAAACCCGTAGAATCGGCCCATGACAGAAGGGCTCAGGGAGCGGAAGAAGCGGCAGACCAGGCAGTACATCTCGGACGTGGCGACCGGGCTGTTCCTGGAGCGCGGCTTCGACGCGGTGACCGTCGCGGAGATCGCGGACGCCGCGAACGTCTCCGTGAACACCGTCTACAACTACTTCCCGGCGAAGGAGGACCTGTTCCTCGACCGGTCCGCCGGGGTCGTCGACCGGATGTCCCGCTGGGTGCGTGGGCGCGGGCCGGGGGAGTCCGCCGCCGCGGCCGTGTTGCGGGAGCTGCGCGAGGAGGTGGAGTCGGTCTCGCCGCGTGTCGGCCTGATGGACGGCTACAGCGCGTTCATGCGCGTGGTGCACGCCGCCCCCGCCCTGCGCTCCCGCCTGTGGGCCATCCAGCAGGAGGTCCACGACAACCTGGTGGAGACGCTGCGGGAGGAGACCGGCGCCGACGCGGACGACGCGCTGCCGGACCTGATTGCGGGTC
Source organism: Streptomyces sp. NPDC002790 (assembly GCF_040295505.1). Taxonomy (NCBI): domain Bacteria; kingdom Bacillati; phylum Actinomycetota; class Actinomycetes; order Kitasatosporales; family Streptomycetaceae; genus Streptomyces; species Streptomyces sp. NPDC002790. The sequence continues at coordinate 8,598 of NZ_JBEOVM010000148.1, forward strand.
AGATCGGCTGGGTCCACCAGACCGTCATGGCGCACATCGGGCGCCGGATGGTCGAGGGCGGCACCCCCGCCGAAGTCTCCCGCGAGATGCTCGACGAGCTCGACGAGATCGAGGAACTTCTGAGCGGCAAGGTGCTCAACTACGCCGTCCGTGACGCCTGATGGGCACGGATGATCGATCACTGATCAGTGTCAGTGTGATGTCCGTCATTCGAGACGTGACGCGCATCTCTTAGCGGTCACACGGCCGCTCACGGGCGCTAGTGTCCGCCGGAGAGCAACGTAAACAGTGGTTTGAACGGTCGCGCGGGACACGCGGTTAGGGGACGTACGTGGCAGGGAAGCTCGCCGTCATCGGAGCCGGCCTCATGGGGTCGGGCATCGCGCAGGTCTCCGCCCAGGCGGGCTGGGACGTCGTACTGCGCGACGTCACCGACGAAGCGCTCGCGCGCGGCACCGATGGCATCAAGGCCTCGTACGAGAAGTTCGTGGGCAAGGGGAAACTCGACGCCGCCGACGCCGAGGCCGCCCTCGGCCGCATCACCGCGACCACCGACCTGGACGCGGCGGGCGACGCGGACGTCGTCGTCGAGGCCGTCTTCGAGAAGCTCGAGGTCAAGCACGAGATCTTCCGCGCGCTCGACAAGATCGTGCGGGACGACACGGTGCTCGCCTCGAACACCTCGGCCATCCCGATCACCAAGATCGCGGCGGTCACCGCACACCCGGAGCGCGTCGTCGGCGCGCACTTCTTCTCGCCGGTGCCGATGATGCAGCTGTGCGAACTCGTGCGCGGCTACAAGACGAGCGACGAAACACTCGCCACCGCGCGGGAGTTCGCCGAATCCGTCGGCAAGACCTGCATCGTGGTGAACCGGGACGTCGCCGGGTTCGTGACGACCCGTCTCATCTCCGCCCTCGTCGTCGAGGCCGCGAAGCTGTACGAGTCGGGGGTCGCCACCGCCGAGGACATCGACGTCGCCTGCAAGCTGGGCTTCGGTCACGCGATGGGGCCGCTCGCCACCGCCGACCTGACGGGCGTCGACATCCTGCTGCACGCGACCGAGAACATCTACACCGAGTCGCAGGACGAGAAGTTCGCGCCACCGGAGCTGATGCGCCGGATGGTGGACGCCGGTGACATCGGCCGTAAGAGCGGGCAGGGCTTCTACAAGCACGCTTGACCATGCAGCTGATGCCATGTCACCCGTCGGGGTGAATTCGGTATCGGTTCGCTTACAGACGGCAACTTTCGGCCCCCACGGCCCGTCAGTTGCAGTGACATACCCAGATCACCCGGATCACATGAACAGCTGAGTACCGGCTCAGAAGCAGTCGCGTACTCCGACCACGCCGAGCACTTCTGTATTTCCCACGGGGAGCGCATATGTACATCAGGGGCGACCACGTCGAGCTGGTCGTCGGGGGCCGCCTCGACGTCCGCAGCGCGGCGGACGCCCGTACGGTCCTGCACACCGCCGTCGATGACGGAATCGGCGATCTGGTGCTCGACCTGTCCGAACTCGACTCCTGGGACGCGACGGGCCTCGGCGTCATCATGGGCGCCCACCGCCGCGCGGGCCGCTGCGGACGCCGGCTCGTGCTGCGCCGCGTGCCGCCCCAGATGCAGCGCCTGCTCGTCGCCACCAGACTGCACCGGATCCTGGCCATCGAAGGTGGCATCGGCGTCGAATCCCTGCCGCGCGTCTGAAACCAGTCATTCCGGCGGGAACCGCCGACAATCCTCACGAGACTGTGACGTCTCGGGCGGCGCGGTACCTCCCGGTTTCGTAGATACTGAACGGAGCGACAGCGCGGTGCGCACAGGCCGGGAGGGGCAAGCGGCGCACCACGCTATTGGGGGGCATTGACGATGGACCCGATGAACCGGGGACCGGAAGATTCCAGCCAGGAACGGCACGACGGGACAGGGGACGGCGAGGCGCGACAACGCCAGCCGCGCGACCCCCTGACACCTGACTACGGCCAGGCGTCACCCGCGCTCGCCCGCACCGTGCAACTGGTCTCGGGCGACCACCTGCTGACCGTCAATCCCGTGGACGGCAGCGAGATCGAGTCCTGCCCGCCCGGCGAGCGCCCGGGCCGGCCCACCAGGTACGACGCCGGTGAGCGTGCGGCGCTCGCCCGCGCCGCCCGGCCACCGCTGCCGCCAGGACCCGCACAGCCGCAACTGCCGCTCCTGGAGCGCCAGGAGGAGCGGGAGCGGCTGGTGCGACTCCTCGCGCGCGGCCGCTCCGTACGGCTCACAGGGCCCGCGGGAGCCGGACGCACGGCGCTGCTCGACCAGATCGCCGAGGACTGCGCCGACATCGCGCCCGACGGAGTCGTCCGCCTCTGCGGCCACCGGCGCTCCGTCGAGGATCTGCTGTACGGGCTGTTCGGCGCGGTCCACAAGGCGCCGCAGCACCGCCCCGACCGCGCACTGCTGCTCGAACTCGTCCACGAGATCGGCGCCGTCGTCGTCCTCGACGACCTGGAATTCGGCGGCGCCGCGCTCGACGAACTCCTCGAAGCGACGCCCGAGTGCGCCTTCCTGCTGTCCGCGACGCCCGACGTGCCGGCTCCGTCGGCCGACTCGCACGTCGAGGAGGTCTTCCTCGCGGGGCTCGGCCGCGGCGGTGGACAGGAACTCCTGGAGCGGGCCGTCGGCCGGGTGCTCACCGACGAGGAGGCGCAGTGGGCCGCCGACCTCTGGTTCGAGTCCGAGGGCCTGCCGCTCCGGTTCGTCCAGGCGGGCGCCCTGCTGAGGCAGCGCGACCAACTCCGCACCGACCCCGAGGCCTTCGACGCGTTCGGATACTACGAGGGTCCCGACGCGGCCCCCGTCGACGCGCCCTTCGACGCCGCCGACGGGCACGACGTGCCGCTGCCCGCGCTCGCCGAGGCCGCGGCGCCCGCCGCGCTGCTCGCGTCCCGGCTCGGCGCGTCCGCGCGCGCCACGCTGGAGTTCGCGGTCGCGCTCGGCGGCGAGATCCCGCACCAGGCGCACCTGCCGGCGCTCGTCGGTGACACGCACGCCGACGCGGCCCTCGCCGAACTCGTCTCCTGCGCGCTCGTCACGCCCGTCGGCGGCCGCTACCGCCTCGCGGCCGGAGTGCGCCCGCAGTTGGAGGCCGCGGGCTACGGCTCCGACGTCGCCGGACGCGGGCGCACCGCCGCCCACCACTACGCCTGGTGGGCCGCGCACCCGTCCGTGGGGCCCGAGCGGGTGGCGGCGGAGACCGACGCGGTGCTGGCCGCGCTCGCCGCTACGGCGACCCTTGAAGCGTGCGTGAAGCTGGCCCGCGCGGCCGCGCCCGCCTTCGCCGCGGGGCTCGTCTGGAGCGCGTGGGAGCGCGCCCTCAGGGCGGGCCTCGAAGCCGCGCGCTCCACGGGGCAGGTGGGCGAAGAGGCGTACTTCCACCACGAGTTGGGCATCCTCGCGCTCCTCGGCGGGCAGCTCGACCGGGCCCGCGTCGAGCTGGAGGCCTCCATCGCGCTGCGCGGCGCCGTCGCCGACAAGCGCGGCACGATCGCCGGGCGCAGGGCCCTCGCCCTGGTCGCCGACCGCTCGGGCGGCGCGCTGCCCGGTGGACGTACGGCGGCGGGGGAGGAGGTCCCGGACGCGATGTCCGAGGAGTCGGCCTCGCCGCCCGGCGGCGTCCCCGCGTACGCGCGGTCCGAGGCGCCGGTCGAGCCCGACACCCTGGTGGCCCGGCCGGCCGGCGTGCCGCCCGCACCGCCCGCCCCGACCGTTCTCGGAGCCAAGGCGCCCTCGCGCAAATCGGTGGCCGGCGGCGCCCGGCGCAACATGGTGGCGGCGGGCGCGGGTGCGCTGCTCGCGGCGGTGCTCGGCACGGTCGTCACGCTCGGCGCGACATCGGGCAACGACGACCCGCCGTCGGACAAGGTCGACACGAAACCGTCGGCGACGGCGGGGGAGAACGGTGGGGACCTCGGGGCCGACGAGGCGGGTGACGGCGGCAGGACGAGCGCGGCGCCGACCGACCCCGGCAAGGACGGAGTCCTCGGCACGGCCGACGACCCGACGCCTTCGAGCGCGCCGAGCGACGGGCCCTCCGGCTCGCCGAGCGGCTCCAAGACCCCGGACGACCCGACGAAGTCGCCGACCAAGTCGCCCACGAAGTCCCCGAGCAAGCCCCCGACCAAGACCCCGACGAAGCCACCCACGACGCCGCCGACGACGCCCCCGACATCGAGCCCGCCGCCGGCCACGACAACGCCTCCGGAGACGACAACGCCCCCGACGACGCCGGACACCTCGGACACGGCAAGCGGCCCACTCACCACAACACCGACCGCTTGAGGCGCGGGGGTCCTTCTCCCCGCCCCGCCCCTTCCCGAAAGTCCTGCCGGACGGGCATGCTCAATCGCCGGCGGGGGGGGGGGAGAAAACCCCCCCGCCGCGTGGTGGGGACTTTATTATAAGAAATTGAAACGA
>NZ_JBEOVM010000149.1:0-12947 GCF_040295505.1 Streptomyces sp. NPDC002790
TCCTCATAAAATACGTGGCCCGGGCGGTCCCCCCGGGGGGGGGGGCCCCCCCGGGGGCCCCCCCCGCCCCTGTACCTCTCGGGTTCAGTGGTCGTACGACATCGCTGGCCTCCTCTCGTCCCGTCGTTTCGCGCCGGCCGCAGCAGGCCGGTGGCTGCTCACCACCGGCCCCGCCAGCCTTGGGGCCACCCGCACCGACGCGGGAGGCCCCCTCCGCCCGCTCGGGTGAAAGGCTCCGGGATCCGACGACCGCGCACTGTCGAGTACCGGAGCCGCCCTCGGCCAACTTCACGTTGGAGAACCCGAGTTCGAAGCGGACGATGTTCAGTCAAGCGCGGGGCGCGGAACCCCGGCAGGGGGAAGGATGTAGTCCTGCGTAGGCCCGCGTAACCCAGGGTTGGGGTGACGAGATGACGAGTAGGCCGCATGCCCAAGCCATCGCAAACCTGATCCGCGCGGCTTGCGAGGAACGCCGTTGGGGCCCCACTGACCTGGCCCGAGCCGTCGGCGAGGACGAGGGCAGCGGGCCGCGCCGCATCGCCCGGCAGTACGCCCGCAAGTGGATGACCGGCGAACGCACGCCCGACTACTGGTGGCCCCACGTCGCCCGAGTCCTCGATCTCGCCCCGGACGTGACCACCATCCGTCAATCCTCCGCACCAGCGCTGACTTACGCCGATACCGTGGCCTCAGTCATCGAGTTGGGAAGGACAGACCTCGACGTGGACCGCCGGCACTTCCTCACCGCGTCCAGCGGCTACGCTCTCGCGGCCCTCGGCCTGCCCGACCCTGAAAGCATCACCCGTCGCGTCGCCGGCGCTGCGGGCGGCACCGTACGGGTCGGCCGCGGCGAGGTCGAAGCCATCAAGATCATGGTCAGAACGCTCGGCGACTCCGCCTCCGAACTCGGCGGCGGCCACGCCCGCCACCTCACCGTGCGCTACCTCACCGAAGACGTCGCACCCTGGCTGAACGGCAAGTACACCGAAGCCACGGGTAGGGCGTTGTTCGCCGCCGCGTCCCAGCTCGCCCACCTCGCAGGCTGGATGGCGCAAGACGAGGGCGACACTCCTGAACTCCAAGGCATCGCCCAGGGCTACTACGCTCACGCCTACGGGCTCGCGGACGAGGCCGGCGATCCAGAACTGGCTGGCACTGCCCTCCGCGGGCTGGCCGTGCAGTGCATCGATCTCGGCTACCGCGCCGAGGCTGTCCAGCTCAGCGAAGCCTGCGTCAACTACGGCCGGGCGCTGCAAAACCCGCGAGCCGTGGCGTACTACAACGCGACCCTCGCCAACGCCGCCGCCCAGGACGACGACCGCACCCTGGCCACTCGGCACCTCGCCCTCGCCGCGAGCGCCATCAGCAAGCCCGCCACCGGTTCCGGCGACTCCTGGGCAGCGCACTACTCGCCCGGCCGCTGGGCCCACGAAACCGGCATGATCCACACTCGCCTCGGCGATCTCACGGCCGCCGAAGAACACCTTCACCTTGCCCTTGACATCCACGGCCTTGACCGGCGCCGCACCCGCGCCATCGTCTTGGCTGACCTCGGAGGCGTACGCCTTCGCCAAGGCAATGTGGACGGTGCCATGACCACCTGGTCAGAATTCCTTGACTTCGCCGACGGTGTTCACTCCGTCAAAGTCCGCGCCGCCATCCAGGACATGCGCGTGCGTCTTCGCCGCTTCCCTGACCTACCCGAAGCGCAGATCCTCCGGGCACGCGCGGCATCCCTCCCGTAGGTCCAGCGCCGCACTAGTCCTACGACGAGGGCCCGTCCGACGGATTCTTCAGGTCCACCGAGGCTACGAACATCGAGCATCCCGAAGGCCGAGCCGCCTTGCTTACGGGTCTCTGTGCCGTCCCCGGGTGGCAGATCAGGCCGCCTTGTAGCGAGCGAAGAAGTCGGTCTCGACCTCGGAGATGCGCCGCGGCGCAACCGTCTCCAGGTTGTAAGCGGCCATCTTGGTTGTGGCCTCGGCGTACGTGGTGGAAGCGTCCCGGATGGCGTACCCCAGCTCCAGTCGCGCGCCCCGACAGGCGACGACCCAGACATCCACGCTGACGGGCTCATCCCGGTAGTCCAGCGGCTTCTTGTAGTCGATCACTGACTGCTGGACCACGAACGCGTGCCGTCGCCGTTCGGCCTCCTCGGCCGGCAGCAAGTCCTGAACCATCCTCGTACGTGCCTCTTCGAGGTACGTGAGGAAGCAGCTGTTGTTGATGTGTCCGTAGCTGTCCTGATCGGACCAGCGCAGCGGAAGCGAGTATGTAAACGCAGGCATGGAGAGTCTTCCTTTGGGGCTTGCTGGATTGCCGTGGGTGGTGCAGGGCCGCCGGATCGCCGGCCCTGCACGCGAGCGTCGCGCTAGCTCTGCTCCTCAGTCACCGAGGGTTGTCAGACCCACCCGCGATCATGGCCTGGACTTCACGCAAGACGCGCTGCTCCGTGGCCCGATCGTGGAGCAGCTGAGTGATGCGGGACATTGCCGCGTCTTCGTCGGCCGGCAGTGCGACGCGAACCAGGCTGTGCAGCTCGGAGAGGCACTCGTCGGTGATGGCGTCCCGAGGCACTCGGGCGATCACCGTGGCGGGTGATACCCGGGTGACCGACCACAGGCCGGCAGCTTCCTCGACCGCCCAGATGACGGTGCGGCGGGCAGTGTCCAGGGTGAGGTGGGCAGTGGGGCCCACGAGCCTGCTGATAGCGGGCATGAGGACACCGTTGTCACCGGCCAGCAGTGCTGCCTCGTCGGCCGTGCTGACCACCTTCCGCGAGGCGAGTGCCGCAACCTCGCGCCGCCAGCGGGTGGCAGCGTCCTCGGCCACGCGATGCTGGGTGTGGCGCTGCGCCGCCTCCACGTCGGCCGCGTCGGCGGATGCGCCTGCCCAGGCGTTGCGGACGCCTCCGAGCGCGTCCCACTCCTCCTCGCCGCCCTCGACCCAGGTGATCACGACGAAGCGTGCTTCGGGCATGGAGGCCGGGTAGAGGACGTGGCTGACGACTTCGACGGTCTCCCAGTCGAGCGCGGGGACGTTCATCCGGAATGTGTGTCCGTCGCGGGTCTCGCCCATGTCTTGCTCGGTGTCCCAGACGTGTCGGGCGTCCGGATCCTTCTTGATCTGTTCGATCAACTCGCGCAGGGCTGTGTCATCGGGCTTGGTCGCCTGGGCGAACTTCAGCATCTTCACGTAGGCGTGGGCGTGCAGATCCCAGTCCTGGTACTGGGTGCGGGCCTCCGCCGAGGTGAGTGCCCACCGGATCAGGTTCGCCCCGGGCTCCATCACCCACGGCCACCACTCCGCCATGGCCGAATTGAAGCCGAGGATGTTCCAGTGCTGATCGCACAGGTAGGCCGGGCTGGGCATTTGCCGGTCGATGAGCAGGCGCAGCGCCCTCTGCAGCTGTGGCTGGGCGGCGCCGCGGGGCGGGATCAGGTTGCTGCCGATGTTGTACAGCATGAGCGCGTGGCGCTCCTCGACGTCCAGGCCCAGGACATCGGACAGCGAGTCGCACTGCGCGGGGGTGAGTCGGGGCGGCGTTGCACCCTTCTCGATCTTGCGATAGGTGCGCTCGCCCATGCCCAGGGCACGGGCGGCCCTCGCCTGGGTCACATGGGCAGTCTTCCTCCACCGACGGAGCAGCGCACCGAAGCCCATGTACTGCCCGGGCAGCTGCTGCTCTCGGCCCGTTATCGAATTTCCTTCCACTGCACCGTCGTTGGTGCCGTGGTCCCTTTCTTGCGCGACCACGCGAAACCTACCTTCGCCTTCGAGGGACTTACTTTCCCGGGCGTTTTAGAGAGTCCAGCACGTGCGCACTGGGCCCCGGCCCAAGACCCCCCACTGGAAAACCATACGCAATCGAAAAGCGATCACGGACAGGTGTGGCCCGCCCCACAACGAGGGCCTCCCGATGTCGTCAAAAATCGAACAGCTTCAACGCGTACCACATGGGCACGTTCGAACGCGAACCGGACATCTCGTCGAGCAGCCCTAGGTTCGCCTGCCGGAAATCGGCAAAACGTTGCCGCTTTTGGTCGAGCCCCTCTGACTGAGGTCTAGACCTCTCCGCAAGGTCTTCCGAATTCAAGATCGATAAACTTCACGCCCCTTTCTATGAAGGGAACTTACGGTTCCGTAACCGGCTACGCCGCGGCATCGCACAGCGGCGACGTATCCAGTTAAATCGGGCAAAAGATCACCGTTGACGCCCCTACGTGGGCTTGGCTTAAATCGCTCTGGCCAGCACGTTCAACAAAACGTGCGGCCGAGACTTGGGGGGCACCGTGAAGATCATCTCCGCATCGACCGGAGCGATCATGGTGCCGTCCACGCGCCCACCCGCCGCCTCCACCCGCAGGCGCAGGTGCCGACGCCCACCCAGGCGACTTGTAGAGAGTCCTTTAGCAAGGTCTGGATCTTGACGCAGACCCTGCATATGTTCGTCGTCCCCCGCCGGGCACCCCGCCCGGCCTCAGACGGCATAAGGAGCCATATGCAGAACGCGCAATCCAACCGAGCGGCATAGCCCCGAAAACAGCGACGGCGCCCAGGGAGCGGTAACTCCCGGACGCCGGACGCTAGATGGCACTCCAGCCCCGGCAAGGGCGCGGAGATTACCCACCTTCACCGCACCGGACCTTTCCACGGGCACCCCGGTTGCGGGTTTCACTACGGAGGAGAGTCTTACATGCCGCCTGCCCTGCGCAAAAGGCCGGTGTCCCCGGCCAGCGCGGCAGCCACCCACCCGATCCGCCCCTCGTCGCCCCAGATACCGCCAGGCGCCATCGCGCCGCAGCCGGCCACCGACACGCGCCTGAAGACGGCGGTGCTTCGATGAGCGGGCAGGCACGCAAGTGGACGTGGGAGAGCAGCACCAGCCGCGGCACCGCCCGCCTGGTCCTGCTGTCGATCGCCGACCGGATCCCCGACGCCCAGTGCGTCGCGTACGCCTCCGTGACCGATCTGATGGAGCGGACGCATGCGAGTCGCAACGCCGTGCGTACCTCGCTGGCTCTGCTGGTGGACGCCGGTGAGCTGGAGATCTGCGCCGAGTACGAGGGCCCGCAGCACAGCACGGTCTACCGCATGCCGCGCCCAGCCGCCTGGCTCGCGAAGGTCGCGGCTGCCCTGAAGGCCGATCCTGACCTGCGCGTCGAGGACGTCGAACCCCTGACGGGTGCCGACCCTGCTCCTGACCTGAAGGACCTGGACAAGGAGCTGCTGCGCAAGCACCGCATCTGGTTCATCGCCGGGTCAGAATCGGGCCCCCGGCGTCAGAAACTGGCCGGGTCAAAATCTGCTCCCCCTCGTCAGAATCTGACCCCTCCCCGGGTCAGAAACGGGCCCCCCTCCGGGTCAAAATCTGACCCCCAGAACTGTAGTAGTGAACCGAAGGTGAACCGTAGGTACAGCAGCAGTAGTGCTGCCGACCTCACCTCGGCCACCGACTGGCAGGTCGATGACGCGAGCCTGTCCTGGGCTCAGCAGCAGGGACACCTGGATCGCCTCGGCGAGCAGGGCCTGCAGGCCGCCGACGCGAAGTGGCGCCACTACCGCGCCGCCTACGGCCCGCGCTCCGCCGCTGCCTGGGCTGCCGACTGGCGGTCCTGGATCGACCGCGAGCACACCCCCACATTCCAGCGCCCGAACCTCTACGCCCTGCCTGGCGGCGGCCCGGCCTCGCAGGCCGGCATGAGCAAGGCCGACCGGCATACCGCCGCTCTCCTCGCCGCCATCGACGAACCGACTGGAACGGAGTAACTACCATGATCCGACGTGAAGTTGCTGCCGTAATCGCCTTCGCAGGGCGCCTTGACCCGCGCCTGATCCGCACCGACGAGGCTGAGGCTCGATCGCAGCTGGACTCCTGGCACGAGCTGCTCGGCGACGTTCCCGCGACCACCGCTCAGGGCTGGGATGTGCGCGACGTGGTGCGCAAGCGCATCGTCGCCTCCCCGTACCCGATCCTGCCCGCCGACGTGGCCCGCGAGTGGTCCGCCCATTACCGCGACCGGCTGGGCCGGCACACCGATCCGACGCCGATGGCCGACCCCGACGACCCGAAAGCCTGGCGGGCGGAGCTTGTCGCGACCCGCGACGCCGTCGTGACCGGGCGGATCGCGCCGACACCGCACCGCGGGGTGACGACCGGGGAACCCCACCCCGGCCTGAAGAAGATGCTCAAGGCCGTCGGTACCTACGTCCCGGACGCCGTACGAGCCGAACTGGCACCCTTCCGCCCGGCCCGCGCCGCCCGCGAAGCCGCCATCGCCGCCGGCGGGCCCGACATCTTCAGCGTCCCTTGCCAGAGGTGCAGCGCCCCGAAGGGCGAGCCCTGCCGCGAACGCAGCGGTGGCGGTGTCCGCAACCGGAACACCAAACCGCGCATCGAGCCGCACCCGGGCCGCGTCGAGGACGCCCTGGCCGCTCAAGCCCAGGCCCTACCTGCCTGACCGGGCCGCCACATCTCCACAGAAACGTTCCGCCATGCGGTACGGCCCGCCGCCGTACCCCGAGCCCGCCTCGCCGCGCCCGCCGCACCCCGCCATCACCGGTGCAGAGCGAACCGCGCCGGCCGAGGCGCCCTCCGGAGACTGCCTTGCGCAACATCACCGCCAACACCACCCCGACCCCGACCATCCGGGGCATCGCCGACCACAGCTGGCAGGCCCGCGGCCTGTGCCACAACATGCCGGCCGCGGACATCGACGAGCTGTTCTTCCACGCCGCCCGCAACCGCGCGGCGATCGACGAGGCCAAGTCGATCTGCGGCAGGTGCCCGGTGAAGAAGGCGTGCTTCGACTACGCCCTCGACAACGAGATCCGCCACGGCATGTGGGGCGGGCTCACCGAAGCTGAGCGCCGCCCCTGGCACCGCAAGGTAGCCAAGCGCCTGGACTACGCCCGGGTGAAGGCCGCCTTCGCAGGGCGCGATGTCCACCTCAGCGACGCCGAGCGCGAGGCCGTCACCCGCCACGCCTACGTCCGCGGCTGGAGCCCCGAACGCCTCGCGCACACGCTGCGTCTCGACCTGGACTGGGCGCGCGACCTGATGCGCAATGCCGCACACGCCGTCGCCGACCGCGACCGCTACTGGGGCCAGGCCGACGAGACCGAGCCGGCCGACGAGACCACCGAGGACGACGACGCCTCGCCGGTGCAGGTGCCCCGCCAGGCGCAGACCGACTCCCTGATCGCCGCCCTCCGAAAGGCCGCATGACACACCCCATCGCCATGTCCCTGCCCTACGGCATAGAGCCCGTCTACGTGGTCGCGGCCGTCGGGCTGCTCGCCCTCGCGCTCGCTGGCTGGTCGATCCGGCGTAACCGGAACCGGGCGGACGGCCAGCGCGTCGGCACCCCCGCGGTCTGGGTCTCGGCCCTCGCCGCCCTCAACTGCACCGTCTACTCCGCCGACACCAGCTGGCGCTTTGCCGCCGACTATCTCGACACGGCCGGCACGGTCGAACGGGCGATGCTGTTCAGCGCGGGCGAGGTCGCGCTGTTCGCGACCGCACTGATGGCGCGTCAGAATCTGAAGACCTTGGGAGCGCCCGGCCTGTCCGGTGCCCTGGTCTGGGTGATCACCGGAGTGCAGATTGTCCCGGCGTACGCCGAGTCGGGCGCGGTGGGCGGCACTGTGCGGGCCTTCGTCGGCCCGGTCATGGCAGCTGTGCTCTGGCACCAGGCGATGGGCATCGAGCTGCGGCTGCACAAGCCGGACGCCGCCTCGCAGGGGCTCCTGGCCACGCTCGGACGCGAAGCCCGGGAACGGCTCCTGTCCCGCCTGGGGGTCGCGACCCGCAACCGGAATGCGGCGCAGATCACGAAGGACCGCGCCACGCTGCGGGCAGTGGGACTGGCCGCGCAGTTGGCCGCAATGTCGCCAGCGGATCGCGAGAAGGACACCAGGATCGCCCGTCGCCTCCAGTCGGCGCTCGCCCGAGCCGGGGTCGGCACCGATGCTCAGCAGCGTCGGGCTCTCCTGGAGCAGTTGGCCGCCCGCCGGCACGCGGTAGCCCTCGCCACCATCGATCTGCCCTCGCCCTGGGAGCAGGACGCGCACGGCCAGGACGCCGCACGCGAGGAGCCGTCCCCGTCCCCGTCCCCGTCCCCGTCCCCGTCCCCGTCCCCGTCCCCGTCCCCGTCCCCGTCCCCGTCCCCGTCCCCGTCCCCGATGATCCTGCCGCCTGACGAAGGGAACGTCGATCGGCCGGTCCTCAACGACGGTCCCCAAACCGTCGGGGACGGGGACCGTGCGGAATCGGGGACGGGGACGGAGACCGAAGGGGACCGTCCCCATACCGTCCCCAACGACAACGGGGACCGCGTCCATAAGCTCGGCTCGGGACTGGTTAGCAAGGGCACAGTGGCGCCGATCGGGGACCGAGACGACGTGCCCGCCAGGGCCGAAAAGGCTGACGCCGACGTGGACGGCAGTGCCGTAGAAGCCCACGAAGGTGGCGCTCAGGGGGATACGGGACCGTCCCCGGCAGCCGTCCCCAACGACGACGAGGGCCGCGAACACCCGGACACCGAAACGGGGACGGAGACCGAAGGGGACCGTCCCCACACCGTCCCCAACGACAACGGGGACCGCGAACACCCCCACACCGAAACGGGGACGGAGACCGAAGGGGACCGTCCCCACACCGTCCCCGGGCGTCGGAAGCCGAAGCCAAAGCCGAAGGGCCAGCGGAGTCGGCCGGGTGGCGGTAAGGCCAAGCGTCCTCGGCGCAAGCAGCTGAGTCTCGCAGAGACGGCCGAGCTGGTGCGTCCCCGCATACCCGCGCTGCTAGAGCGTGACGGGAATGCGGTCATCACCCGTCCCCAGCTGCGGGAGATCCTGCGCGCCCTGAACCTCGCGGGCGGCCGAAACGAGAACCTCACGCGTCTCCTGCAGCTGCTGCGGGACGAGGCGGGCACCGTGACAAGGAGTGCGACTCGATGAAGACCTGCCGCAGGTTCGATGCCATCCGGGCCGAGTTCGAGCGGGACGTCAGCTTCCTGCGCGGCCACGCCGAGCGCCACCAGGGCTCGGCTCCGGCCAAGACCAGATGGAAGAACGCCGTCTCGGTGAAGCGCAACATGGCGCGGGCCCTGAACACGCACCTCGCCCGCTGTCCCGAGTGCGGCTGACAGCTGCGAAGCAGCAGGTGAAGCGCGTGAACCCGCATTCCGCATGGTGGCCCGGCCGCGGTCGGGCCACCGCTCCTACCACGGAGGGATCGTCATTCCTGCCCGTTACCCACGTACGCGCATGCCTTCGTCCGCCGAGGCCGGCGCCTGGGCCGAAGTGCTCGTGCGCCACCAACTGCTGCACGCAGCCGTCCTGGCCCCCACCGGCCAGTGGCTCGTCCAGCACCACCCCGACGCGCCCGTCCGCGTCCTCGACGGCGCGACCGCCATGGTCGACCTGGCCGCCGAGATCCAGCACCACATCCGCACCACGAGGAACCACACCCGATGACGAACCCGACAACAAACCCCGCTCCCACGCCCGATGAGCCGGAACCCAACTCGACCTCAGCGCAAGCAAGTTGTAGGTTCGGACACTCCCCCGAGGGGGGAGTGTCCGAACCTGTCCCCGCCCCAGGGGTGGCGGGGCCCGACCAGCGCCAGGGGGCGCAGGTCGGGAAGGCTGCGACCGAGGGCGGATCGCAGCCAGGGCCTACCCGTTCCGGGCGGGCCAAGGGCAAGTCGCGCCCGCGCGACAAGAAGCAGCGTCGCGCCCACAGCGTCCGCCTCAATCAAACCGAGCACGCCCTCATCCAAGGGGGTGCAGATGCTGTCGGTATGAGCACGGCGGGCTTCCTCGCGTACTCCGGCCTGGCCATGTCACGTGATCAGTCGCGCACCGCTGTGGCCATCGCCACCGAACGTGACGTGCTCACCGAGCTGTTCGCTGCGCGCCGACAGCTCGGCTGGGCCGGCAGCAATCTCAACCAGGTCGCCAAGGCCCTCAACACCGGAGGCGAGGTTCCCCACCTGGCGACGGTCATCGCCGACATTCAGCGGGCGGCCAGGTCGGTGCAGGTGGCCGCTGACCGGGTCGCCAACCGGCAGGTGGGCGAGGCGGCTTGATCCCCAAGGTGCACAAGCAGGGCAGCGAGACCCTCGGCCTGCTCAACTACCTCTACGGCAAGGGCACTCGCGAGGAGCACATCGACCCTCACCTGGTCGCCTCCTTCGACGGCATGGCCCCCGACCCCGGTCGCGATCCGGGCGCGACGAAGCGGGACCTCCAGCAGCTCCTCGACCAGCCCTTGCAGCTCCTCGCCCCCGACCAGCGCCCTGAGAAGCACGTGTGGCATCTGTCCGTTCGCAACGCCGTCGAGGATCGCGTCCTGTCCGACGAGGAGTGGGCAGACATTGCGCGCCGCATGGTGGCCGCGACCGGCATCGACCCGGGCGACGGGGCGGGCTGCCGCTGGGCAGCCGTCCGCCATGCCGATGACCACATCCACATCATCGCGACCCTCGTCCGCGAGGACGGCCGCCGCCCCAACCACCATTACTCCGGGAAACGCGCCCACGCCGAGGCCCGTCTCCTTGAAGTCGAATACGACTTGCAGCGGGTCAATCCGGGGGACGGCACCGCGGCGAAGAGGCCCACCAGTGCCGAGCGCCATAAGGCCGAACGTCAGGGCCGGAAGCGGACGGCTCGTGAGGAGCTGCGCGAAGCGGTGCGCCGAGCTGCCGCCGGCGTACAGAGCGAAGGAGAGTTCTTCGACCGCCTGACCGCTGCCGGCGTCCTGATCGAAAAGCGCGTCGCTCCCTCCGGCGATCTCCTCGGCTACAAGGTCGCGCTCACCGACGACCTCAACAAGGACGGCGTGCCGGTGTTCTATCCCGGCTCGAAACTCGCCCCCGACCTCTCTCTGCCTCGCATCCGTGAACGCTGGGCCAGCGATGCCGCTGACGGCCCCGAAACGGATCGGTCGGCCGGATCGCCGCGGGTCACTCCCGCGACCGCCCGCCGCCAGGCGACGTCGGCGTCCTGGCAGGCCGTACTCATCATCGACCAGGGCGACGACGGACTGGTCTCCGCGCTGATCGCCGCGGGCGGCGAGATGCTCGACGCGCTGGCCAAGACCTCGGCCGCACACACCCGCCGTGAACTGCGAGAAGCCGCCTGGGCGTTCGAGCGGGCCTCCCGCTCCCACATCCGAGCCGAGCGGGGCCACGACCGCGCCTTGCGGCAGGCTGCTCGCGACCTCGTCCACGGCGGAACTGCGCTCGGCCGCGGGGAGGACGGCGCCACCACCGCCATGCTGATCGACATGGCCATCTTCTTCGTCCTCGCCGCCGCGCACTGGCACGGGAAGAAGGAGCACGCCCAGCAGGCCGCTGCTGCCCGCCAGGCCGCCGAGCATTTGCACGCCGCGTACCAGGCCGCCGCACCGATGTATCTGGGCCCCATGCACCAGCGCGGCCGGAGCCTGTCCCAGCCCCTGCTGCGGAGGCAGACGGCCTACCTTCGCCGGGCGGTGCCGGATCTGGCCGAGCAGGTCCTCGCCGAGCCGGGCTGGTACGCCCTGGCCGCCACGCTCGCCGACGTCGAGAACGCCGGGCACGATCCGGCCGCGCTCCTGGCCGAGGCCGCCGAGCGACGGGAGCTGGACACCGCCGAGTCGATCAGTGATGTCCTCGTGTGGCGACTACGGCGAACGGCAGACCTGCCCGCTGACGCTTCCACGACGCCTCCCAGCCAGGCCAAGCGAACGGCAGCGGCAACGCGCCGCGGGCAGACGCGCACCACGCCGCCCCGCAGGCCCGGTACGGCGACCGACAGCGCACGCGAGCACCAACGGTGAGAACGGTCTTCAGACCAGGACGGCGACCACCGCGACGGCCACCGTGGCGCCCGCAATGCACAGCATGACGGTGCGCGCGGCCGGGACTCGCCGACGAGCGGGCGCCGACGTCACCTCGCGCGTGCCGCCGCACGCACAGCCAGGAGAATGCGACAAGAACGGCGAGTCCATCCAGTAGGAGCCGCGCAGCTGCGGCGAGACGGACGAAGAGGAGCTGGGCATACCCGGACAACGCCGCAGCGCGTCCGCCGATACGGGATGCAACGCACCTGTAATGAAGTGGCCGGCCCTCTCCGCGTCGCGGAAGCCAGCACTCGGAATCTCCCGTCCGAGTTCACGAATTCTAGAGTTGCAGCAGGTCAGCGACTTACGGCACTCTCCTCGTGCAGGCGACGACAGAGATGGAGACGGCATGTTCCGACGCAACCGAGCGGACCGAGATTTCCGTGACGCCCAGCGAGCCGGACAGGCGCTGCTGGCCATGCACACCGAGTGGCCCGAGGCTCCCGTCCCGGCCGCTGCGCCGGCACCGACCGCACCGACCGACGCCACGGTGGTGCCCGACTTCCTGCCGCCGGAGTTCCGGGCACCGAACCGCCAGGACGTCTCGGGCTTCATGATGCGCTGGGACCTGCCGCTCGTCATCGACGGCGAGATCCACGCGTGCCACTGCGGTGCGTACCGGAACTGGATCGTCTTCAACATGCGCGACGACTCGGTGTGGCTGCGCTGCGAGGCCGGCCACGAGGCGCAGGAGACCCGACTGGACACAGCCTGGTACAACCGCAACTCCGGTCCGGTCGACCACTTCCACCCCACCCTCCAAGACGGCCTGCGTCACCTCGGCCACTGAACTCCGCGAAACCCCCTTCCCCTACCCCTGCGTTCATCGGCACCCGGAGGGCCGATCCGGTCAGACCATCCGTCTCGCATCACCAAGGGGTTTCCGCATGCGCCGTTCCACCACGACCCTCCTCGGCCTCAGCGCCGTCTGCACCGTCCTCGCCCTGACCGGTTGCGCCGGCCCAGCCGAGTCCGCCGACTCCTCCGCCCCCGCGCACCGGGACGGCGGCACGCCCTCGGCGTCGGTGCCGCTGTCGTCAACTCAGCTGAACCAGCGGCT